>NZ_JANLOG010000109.1:0-44120 GCF_025466205.1 Pseudomonas sp. 13B_3.2_Bac1 | reverse complement strand
GGTATCCGCGGGGGCCGGGCACCGTTTTTTGGCCCCACGGACGTGGCGACAACGGAGGAATTACTTGCGAGCGGTGACCACGGTCGGTGCCATCGCTAGGGCGCGTTTGGCTTCGATGAAGGTCTTGCTCCAGTAGCTGTCACCCAGGCTGTCGATGCGAACACCGCCGCTGCGACGACTGCTGGAGTGGATGAACTGGTTGTCACCCAGGTAGATCCCGGCGTGACTCACACGACCGCGACGACCATTGGTGGCAAAGAACAGCAGATCGCCCGGCTCAAGATTGCTGCGCGAGACCAGAGGGGCATCCACGTTGATCATTTCGCGAGTGGAGCGCGGCAGATTCATGCCAGCTTCTTCGCGGAACAGGTAACCGATGAAACCGCTGCAATCGAAACCGGCTTCAGAGGTACCGCCGAAACGGTAACGGGTACCGATCAGGGACATGCCGCGTTCGAGGATGCTGTCGGCCAGAACCGGGAGCTCGTACGGCTTCTTGTTGAAGTCCGAGAGTTCTTTTTCGGTGTCCAGCTCTTCCTGGTAAATAACGGAAGACTGAGCCGTGGCGGAATTTTTAACCTGTTGAGGCTGCTCTTGAACTGGAGAATGAGCAGCGCAACCGAACAACAGGGTGACGAGTGCGAGAGGCACGAGGGGTGCGAAGCGATTTAGCATGGGCACGACCGTGGCTGAAGTTGTAAAGAAGCCGAGACTATGCCCGCTATCGGCCTCATTTGCAAATTCAATCGATCTTTTTGTGACTTCCCGGTTTCTCGTTTACATCTAAGCGCTTAAGCCCACTTCAATCGATACGCGGTCTGCACACGGTGCGGAAAAGCGGATTTTCTGGCGCCTGAAATATGCCGAAACGTGCTCCAGCCCCCGTATTTCAAGGGCTGGCTACCAGCCGAGGGTTTCTTTCAGGAACGGAATCGTCAGCTTGCGTTGCGCCTGCAACGAGGCCTGATCCAGCTGTTCGAGCAGGTCGAACAATGCACTCATGCTGCGGGTGCCGCGGGTCAGAATAAAGTGTCCGACTTCATCGGTCAGGTGCAGACCGCGACGCGAAGCGCGCAATTGCAGGGCACGCAATTTGTCTTCATCGGAAAGCGGGCGCATCTGGAAGATCAGCGCCAGGGTCAGGCGCGATTTCAGGTCGGCCAGTTTCACCGGCAACTCGCGTGGCGAGGTTGAAGCAGCAATCAGCAAGCGCCGACCGCTGTCACGCAGACGGTTGAATAGATGAAACATCGCCTCTTCCCAGTCTGCCTTGCCGGCAATCACCTGCAAGTCATCCAGGCAGACCAGTTCGTACTGCTCAAGGTTGTCGAGGATTTCGATACCACGATCCATCAGCTCGGCCAGTGGCAGATACACCGCTGGCTCACCCATCTGCTCGAAACGCAGGCAAGCCGCCTGCAACAGATGCGTACGCCCTACCCCATGCTTGCCCCACAGGTAAATCAGGCTTTCGGTCCAGCCGGCGTCGGCTTCGCATAGGCGCTCGACATAGCCGAGTGCAGCGGCATTGGCGCCTGGGTAGTAGTTGATGAAGGTGGCGTCGTCACGCAGACGCACACCTAGGGGCAGCTGAATCGGTTTCATGCTGACTGAACAGTTCTCAAGGAACCGTTAGTGGCCTCTGTGTAAAGTTTGCGAAGTTTATACCCGTGAAGCGGAGCGCACAATGCGACAGACCCCAAGCAAAATCAAAGGTTTGCGTTAATGCGCTGGTTTTATGACAGTTTCTCTGACGCACTGCCGTGCGAACCCTGCGCAAAACGCAGGCCAACCCGGCGCAATGCCGGGCCGCCCGTGATCGGATTACAACTCGGGCTCATCTGTCCCGCTGTAGATATCCGAGTCCTTGTACAGATCGTGCACGTGACGCACCAGCACCATGATCACTGCCGCCACCGGCAGTGCCAGCAAGACACCGGTAAAGCCGAACAGCTCACCGCCGGCCAGAATCGCGAAGATCACCGCCACCGGATGCAGACCAATCCGGTCACCCACCAGCAGCGGCGTCAGCACCATGCCTTCCAGCGCCTGCCCGACCATGAACACCGCCACGATCCCGATCATCGGGTACAGGTCACCACCGAACTGGAACAGCCCGGCAATCAGCGCCGCGCCAATGCCGATCACGAAACCCATGTACGGCACGATGGCCGCCAGGCCTGCAATCAGGCCGATCAATAGCCCAAGCTCCAGACCAACAATCATCAGGCCCGCGGCGTAGATCACGCCCAGCGCCAGCATCACCAGCAACTGTCCGCGCACAAACGCGCCGAGCACCTCGTGGCATTCACCCGCCAGCGAGACGATGGTTTCTTCACGATCACGCGGCAGCAGGCTGCGGATCTTGGCCATCATCACGTCCCAGTCGCGCAGCAGGTAGAAACTCACCACCGGGATCAACACCAGATTCGCCAGCCAGCCGATCAGCGCCAGACTCGAGGCCGTCGCCTGACTCAACACCACACCGACGATGTCGGTCGTCTGGCCCATGTGCTCGCTAATCGCTGCCTTGACCTTGTCGAACTTCCAGAAGCCGTCCGACAACCCCAGCTTCGACTGCGCCCACGGCAGTGCAGTGTGCTGCAGCCAGTCGAGCATCTGCGGTGCCAGTTCGTACAAGCGCACCAACTGCTTGGCGAGCATCGGCACCAGCACCAAGAGCAACGTCGTGACGATCAGAGTGAACAACGCAAACACCGCGATCACGCCCCAGGTGCGTGACATGCCGAGACGTTCCAGGCGATCCACCAGCGGATCGAACAGATACGCCAGCAGCAGCGCCACCAGGAACGGTGTGAGGATCGGATGCAGCAACCAGACAAACGCGCAAAGCAGGACTACCCCACCGAGCCAGAACCAACGCCGCGAATCGGCCATGTATCACTCCTGCTTCTATATAAGGAAAGACTTACCAGCGAAACCGCAACGAAGGCGCTACCGGTGCAGGCGCCTGAGCCGCAACAGGCGCCGCACCTGCGACGGCTGGCTGCGGCGCTGCCACTGGCGTCGGTGCTTCGGCCGGCAACTCCTGCAACTTCGCCAGCGACAATTGCGAACGCAACTGATCGGCACTGCCGTTGACCCGATACACGATGCGATCACCCTCGACACTTTGCAGACGCACACCGAACGGTTCGAGTAACCGCAGCAGCGTGGCGTAATGCTCAAGATTCATGCCCTGCACTTCCAGCGTCTGTTGACCCGAAGCGCCAGGCTTGGCGACAAATCGCGGCGCCAGACGCTCGGCCACCGCCAGCATCACCGCATCGGCCACCGCGGCCTGATCGGCGCCCTGCACACTGCCGGCCTCTTTCTGATCGCCCAGCCATAGATGCCAGCTGGCTTGCCACTGCCCGCCCTGTTCGTGCGCATGCACCGCCAGCAAGGCATCCGCACCGTAACGCTCCGAGGCCCCGCGCAAAGGCGCGGGATCGGTGCCATCGAGTACCGGCGCCGTGGCGACCAATTGCTCACTCAGATCCGCCAGCGGCAAACGCAGCGGCAAGCCACGATGCTGAGCCGCAGAACGCAATGGTGCAGCCGCTGCCTGACCGTCGCCGACCAGACTCGAGCCTTCAGTCGAATCGTTCAGCCACCAGCTCAGAATCGACGGGCGACTCGCCCCCCACAACGAAAGCCCGGCCCGACGCAGCGCCTGCTCGGTGGTGGCCGGATCGAAATCGACTTTCAGCACCTCCGGCGGCCCGGCATCGAAACCGAACTGGCTGATGATCTGCTGCGGGTCCTTGCGAATCGCCGCCAGCCCCGGATTCTGCGGGGCCTTGGGGTCACCGGTCAGACGCAACACCAGCGTATCGAGCGCCGCCTGCGTGGCGCGATCACGCTCTTCCGGGGCCTGACTGCTCACCGGCTGGCGTACTTGATAAAGACCTTTGAGGTTTTCGGCATGACTCGCCAGGCTGACGACCGACAAACAACCCACAACCAACAATTTACAAAAACGCATGGAAAATTCCCGTCGACAGGAGCGGCTGGAACAGGCCGCGTGAACCGGTTAAGCAAGGCTGTGACAATCTGCCATCGCAAAACATTCACACGGTAGCGGTAAGTTTTTGCACAGTGATAACGATAGACGGTTAATTGCCACACCTTATACAGGCAGCTACCCGGCACAATTGCAAAAAATTTCCACCGATTATGCCCCTGCCCGTCGGCACGAGGATGGCCGCTGCCCCTCAAGCCTGATAAAATCGCGCGCCTTCGCAGACCGGCAACAGCCGGGCACCCCGAAATTCGCGTGAGGCCATCGCCCTCTCGATTTCGATGTTCCCGCTGAACTCGGTCGTTACCCCTGAATCCCCTCCCCTAAAGGCCTGGATCATGAGCAAGCAACCCTCCCTGAGCTACAAGGACGCCGGTGTAGACATCGACGCCGGTGAAGCATTGGTCGAACGCATCAAGAGCGTCGCCAAGCGCACTGCGCGCCCGGAAGTCATGGGCGGCCTGGGCGGTTTCGGCGCCCTCTGCGAAATCCCGGCCGGCTACAAGCAGCCTGTACTGGTTTCCGGCACCGACGGCGTTGGCACCAAGCTGCGCCTGGCGCTGAACCTGAACAAGCACGACAGCATCGGTATCGACCTGGTTGCGATGTGCGTCAACGACCTGGTGGTCTGCGGTGCCGAGCCCCTGTTCTTCCTCGACTACTACGCCACCGGCAAACTGAATGTCGACACCGCTGCCCAGGTTGTGACCGGCATCGGCGCCGGCTGCGAACTGTCCGGCTGCTCGCTGGTCGGCGGCGAAACCGCTGAAATGCCTGGCATGTACGAAGGCGAAGACTACGACCTGGCCGGTTTCTGCGTCGGCGTCGTGGAAAAGGCTGAAATCATCGACGGCTCGAAAGTCGCCACCGGTGACGCACTGATCGCCCTGCCATCGTCCGGCCCGCACTCCAACGGCTACTCGCTGATCCGCAAGATCATCGAAGTGTCCGGCGCTGACATCGAAAACATCCAGCTCGACGGCAAACCGCTGACCGACCTGCTGATGGCTCCGACCCGCATCTACGTGAAGCCGCTGCTCAAGCTGATCAAAGACACCGGCGCGGTCAAAGCCATGGCCCACATCACCGGTGGTGGCCTGCTGGACAACATCCCTCGCGTTCTGCCAAAAGGCGCTCAGGCCGTGGTTGACGTGGCCAGCTGGACTCGCCCGGCGGTCTTCGACTGGCTGCAAGAGAAAGGCAATGTCGACGAGACCGAAATGCACCGCGTGCTGAACTGCGGCGTGGGCATGGTGATCTGCGTGGCTCAGGAGCACGTTGAAGTGGCCCTGAACACCCTGCGTGACGCCGGCGAACAGCCTTGGGTCATCGGCCAGATCGCTGCCGCTGCCGAAGGCGCTGCACAGGTCGAGCTGAAAAACCTCAAGGCTCACTAATGCCTACCTGTGATGTCGTGGTGCTGTTGTCCGGCACCGGCAGTAACTTGCAGGCTCTGATCGACAGCACGCGGACCGGCGACAGCCCGGTTCGCATCGCTGCGGTGATTTCCAACCGCGCCGACGCCTATGGCCTGCAACGCGCCAGTGACGCGGGTATCGCCACCCGCTCGCTGGATCACAAGGCTTTCGAAGGTCGCGAGGCCTTCGATGCTGCCCTGATCGAACTGATCGACGAATTCAAACCGAAACTCGTGGTACTGGCCGGCTTCATGCGCATTCTCAGCGCTGATTTCGTGCGTCACTACCAGGGTCGCCTGCTCAATATCCACCCGTCGCTGCTGCCCAAATACAAAGGGTTACACACTCATCAGCGCGCGCTGGAGGCCGGCGATGCCGAGCACGGCTGCTCCGTGCACTTCGTCACCGAGGAACTCGATGGTGGACCACTGGTCGTACAGGCAGTAATACCGGTAGAGTTGCACGACACGCCGCAGACACTTGCGCAGCGAGTGCATGTCCAGGAACACCTGATCTACCCAATGGCCGTACGCTGGTTTGCCGAAGGCCGGCTGGCACTTGGTGAACAAGGTGCTTTACTGGATGGCCAGTTACTCGCGGCCAGCGGCCACTTGATTCGACACTAGGAGATTTTATGCGTCGCGCCCTGCTCTTCGCTTGCGCTCTGTTCGCCCTGCCCTTCGCGCAGGCGGCAGACCTTCAACCGTTCTCCGCCAGCTACACCGCCGACTGGAAACAGTTGCCCATGAGCGGCACCGCCGAACGCAGCCTGACCAAGGAAGCCAACGGCGTCTGGAAACTCAGCTTCAAGGCGTCGATGATGATCGCCAGCCTGACCGAAGAAAGCACCCTGACTCTGGACAAGGACACACTGCTGCCACAGTCCTACCACTTCGAACGTGGTGGTCTGGGCAAAACCAAGAAAATGGATCTGGACTTCGACTGGAATGCCAAGATGGTCACCGGCACCGATCGCGGCGATCCTATCAAGGTTGCACTGAACCGTGGCATGGTCGACAAATCCACCTACCAGTTGGCACTGCAGCACGACCTGGCCGCCGGCAAAAAGACCATGAGCTATCAAGTGGTCGATGGCAGCGATGTCGATACCTATGACTTCCGTGTACTGGGTGCCGAGAAAGTCGACACCAAGGCCGGCCAGATCGATGCGATCAAAGTCGAGCGCGTGCGCGACCCGACACAAAGCAAGCGCATCACTGTCCTGTGGTTCGCCAAGGACTGGGATTACCTGCTGGTCCGCCTGCAACAGGTCGAAACCGACGGCAAGGAGTACAACATCATGCTCCAGGACGGTACGGTCAACGGCAAGCCAGTCAAAGGCAGCTGATCCGCCGCTACAACGAAAAGCCCCGCCAATGCGGGGCTTTTTTGTGCGTGCAATTCCCAAGCGACTCACAATCACTGTGGGAGCGGGCTTGCTCGCGAAGGCGGTGTGCCAGCTAACGAAGATGTATCTGATACAACGCCTTCGCGAGCAAGCCCGCTCCCACAGGGGGTGAGTGCAATCATCAAGGGTCAGCTCAGACCGAAAATTTGGCCACCATATTGTTCAAATCCACCGCCAGCCGCGACAACTCCTGGCTCGCCGCACTGGTTTGATTCGCCCCCGCAGACGTCTGAATCGCCAGATCGCGGATGTTCATCAGATTGCGATCCACCTCCCGCGCCACCGCCGCCTGCTCCTCCGAGGCACTGGCGATCACCAGGTTGCGTTCGTTGATCAAGGTGAACGCTGAGGCGATCTCCTCCAACGCCACACCCGCAGCCTTGGCCAGCTCAAGGGTCGAATGCGCACGGATGTTGCTCTGCTGCATGGAGCTCACCGCCGAATCGGTGCCTTGCTGAATGCCACCGATCATTTGCTCGATTTCCTGAGTCGATTGCTGAGTGCGATGCGCCAGCGCCCGCACTTCATCAGCGACCACTGCGAACCCGCGACCAGCATCACCGGCCCGTGCAGCCTCGATCGCCGCGTTCAACGCCAGCAGATTGGTCTGCTCGGCAATCGAGCGGATCACATCGAGCACCTTGCTGATGCCGTGAACCTTCTGCGCCAGATCCTCGACCTGCGTTGCGTTGGACGTGACATCCTCGGCCAGCGATTCGATTGAAGTCACGGTCTGCCTGACCTGCTCGCGCCCATGCTGGGCAATGCGGTCAGACTCGCGTGATGCTTCGGAAGTCGCCACGGCGTTGCTCGCCACCTCTTCCACGGCGGCAGTCATCTGATTGACCGCCGTGGCGGCCTGCTCGATCTCCAGGCTTTGCTGATGCAGCCCGCGCGTAGCGTCCTCGGTGACACAGCTCAGCTCTTCCGACGCCGAAGCCAGTTGGCTGGACGACTCGGAAATCTGCCGGATGGTGTCGCGCAGGTTGTGCTGCATGCTTTTCAGCGCCTGCAGCAGCCGCGCCGGCTCGTCCTTCCCGGAAATACTGATATCGCCGGTCAGATCGCCGCCGGCCACCACTTCGGCCACGCCCAGCGACTGCGCCAGAGGCAGGACGATACTGCGGGTCAACAGCAACGCCAGACCGATGGTGATCAGCGCCGTAATACCGATCATCACCCCGACCCACACGCGCGAATTGATAAACACCAGCCGTGCGGCTTCGGTAGCGAGGTTGGCGTTGTGCTTGTTCAGCTCGACCAGCTCCTTCAGGGTCACCGCCATGTCGTCAGCCAAAGGGCTCATCTGACCATTGAGGATCGTTGCGGCCTCCTCGACACGATTCTGGGCAGACAACTGCATGACCTGCGCCTGCAGCTCCAGATATTTGTGCTCGGCGACCTTGAAGCGATCGAACAGCGTTCGCTCCTCGGGCAATACGATCAGCACGTCATAGCGCTGCTGCGCCTCGCTCAAAACACCGCGCAGCTCATTGATCTTGGTAACGTTCTGCTCCAGCGCCTGCGGATCGCGATTGAGCAGCAGGCGCATGGTCAGCGCGCGCAGGCGCAGCATGTCCTGACTCATCTCGCCGACCGCCATCACGCTCGGCAGCCAGTTGTTGTCGACCTCATCAGACTGGGCGCGCATGTTCGACATTTGCAGCAGGGCGAACGCCCCCAAGGCAAATACCATCAGCGCCAGTACACCAAAACCCAGGCCGGCACGCGGCGCGATATTGAGACTACGGATGCTCATTACTTTGGTTCCTTCCAAAAGCGCTGCATCAACCCTGCAGCTGGTTGCCTTAGAAGGTATCGGCCCGGCGAAGAATTGCGTAAGACGAAAAGCTGATATCAAAAGGCCTTGATACTTCTAACGCTTGGCATTAACGATTCAGCGCGCTTTTCCCGGACTTTGGCGCTGTTCGCGGCAATATTGCCAGGAAGTTGTCCCGGGCCACTTTACGGGCGACATCCTCGGGCAAGGCATCAAGGAACGGGGTGAAACTGTGCATTTCCTGACCGAGCTTGTTGAATCGGCCGACAACATCCGAACCGATCATGAATCGCTCAGGGTATTTTTCCACCAATGCCAGCCATTCCGCTCGCGGCCTGCCCTGCTCGTCCAGCAAATAAGGACTGAGCATGCTCCACGACAGATCAATGAACAGGTTCGGGTAGGCCTCAAGCATCCGGCTCACGGTGGGCAGGAGGAATTTCAGCTGCGTCTGGTGCCGATGAATCTCGGCGCTGGTACCGGCGTGAGCCCAGATGAAACGCGTGTGCGGGTGATTACGCAGCGGCTCCTCGATTTCCTTCAGGTACAGCGGATTTTTCTCACGCTTGGAGGTGATATTGGAATGCAGCATCACTGGCAGATCATTTTCCGCTGCCAGGTGATAAATCCGCTTCATCGCTTCGTTATTGGCCCGAGGTGTGTCGCCGGCGGTCAGCGCCGTCAGGTCATCATGGCGGGTGAACACTTCACCAATGCCCTGCCACAGCCCCGGATACAGATCGAGCATGCGCTGAATGTGTGCGGCGGAGTTCTTGTCGTTGGGGTTGAAGCCTGAAAGGAACGGATGGAAGTGCAGTCGCTGCTCCGCAGTCAGCTTTTGCACCGCATCGGCAACGATCACATCGGTGGCGCTGTACCAGTAGGCATCGGCATCATCGCCGGCGTAATAGCGCGGACGCTTGGGTTCGTCCTCGTGCCACTTCTTCGCCACGGGAATACCGGAAATCATCACATGGTCAATGGAATTGTCCTGCATGGCCGTGAGCAATTTCGCCATGCCGGCGGTTTCCTGGAAGAAATCCACGTAGTGCAGGTGCGCATCGCTGTAGGTGTAATCGCGGGCGCTGGCGGGGCCGGCAAAGGCCAGCAGGCAGGCAAGACTCAAACGAAACAAGGACACAAGTAATCTCCGGCAGGTAGGCATAGCCTAGACCCTGAGCCGATGACAAGGGTTCATCCTGCAGGAAAGTGGAACGCGCCTCCGTAGGAATGCTCTATAACTGCAAGGTCTTTTTTGATCGCACGACTTTTCCTACTGCCAGTGAGGTTGCCATGACTGTTACCGTCAATACCGTCTCCGCCGAAGGTTTTCGTCACACCGTAAAGATCGATGACCACGAATTGTTTGCCGACGTACCGAAGTCTGCCGGCGGCGAAGGCTCGGCACCCGAGCCACACGACTACTTCGACGCCGCACTCGGCGCCTGCAAGGCCCTGACCCTGAAGATGTACGCAAAGAAGAAAGACATCCCGCTGACCGGCGTGGGTGTCGAGGTCAAACGCGACAACAGCGAAGAGCAGAAAGGCAAATACGTTTTGCACGTGACGCTCACCCTTAAAGGCGTCCTCACCGATGCCCAGCGTGAAGAACTGCTGCGCGTCGCCGATCGCTGCCCGATCCACAAACTGATGACTACCACCGACGTCAGCATCGAAACCCACGCCCCACAGGGCTTCGACAGCCAGTAATCACTCTCTTGCCAGCGGCGGGTTATGCTTCTGGCATCACCCGCTCAGCCTGGAATCCACCATGGATACGCAACCACTGATCATCCGCCCGCGCGCCGAAGACGTCGAAGGCCAACCGATCCTGCGCCCGCTGCCGTCAGCCAAATGTCGCAGCGTTGGGCCTTTCGTGTTTTTCGACCACATGCTCGAGACGGTTTATCCGACGGGCAAAGGCATGAACATCCGACAGCATCCGCACATTGGTCTGTCGACACTGACCTATCTGTTCGAAGGGCAGATCCAGCACAGGGACAGCCTTGGCTCCGATCAGGTGGTCAGCGCCGGCGATGTCAGCTGGATGACCGCCGGCAGTGCGATTGCCCACGTCGAGCGCACGCCCGAGCCGTTGTGGGAGCAAAGCTTCACGATGCACGGCCTGCAGATCTGGCTGGCCTCGCCCAAGGATCACGAGCAAGGCCCGGGGCATTACAGCCATCACCCGGCGGCAACCCTGCCGGTCAGCGATAACCTTGGCGTGCAGATTCGGATGATCGCCGGGTCAGGCTTTTGCCTGGAATCACCGGTGCCGGTGCTTTCTCCTACGCTGTACGCGGAAGTGAAGATGCAGACCGCGACCACATTGCTGATTCCGACCGAGCATGCGGAACGCGCGATTTATGTGTTGAGTGGGGAGGCACAGTTGAATGGCGAGGCGATTGAGCCACATGCACTGGTGGTATTGCCCGCCGGGGAAGAGATGAGCCTGTTTGCCGAGAGTGATGTGCACGCGGTGGTGTTCGGCGGCGCGCCGCTGGACGGACCACGACGGATCAACTGGAATTTTGTTGCGAGCGATCCGGCGACAATTGATGAGGCGCGGCGCAAATGGGCGGCCGGGGATTGGCCGACGGTGCCGGGGGAAGTTGAGCGAATCGAACTGCCCTGAGTATTGGGTCGCTGGTTAGTAAGCCTTCGCGAGCAAGCCCGCTCCCACAGGAGGAATTGTGGTGTGCATGAGTTCTGAGTACACACCACAATTCCCCTGTGGGAGCGGGCTTGCTCGCGAAGAGGCCAGTACAGGCGCCGAAAAAATCAGCCCTTGAACACTTCTTCCAGCAAATCATGCATCGACTTGAACGCACGCTTGGCGGTCTTCGCGTCGTACATCATCTTGCCTGGCACATTGGCATGCGGATCGGTGAACGAGTGCACCGCACCGCCGTAGCTGAGCAACTGCCAATCGACCTTCGCCGCGTTCATCTCATCTTCAAACGCCGGCAACTGCTCTTTCGGCACCAACGGGTCGGAGGCACCGTGCAACACCAGCACCGAGCCCTTGATGTTCTGCGCATCGGCCGGGTTCGGCGAGTCGAGGGTGCCGTGGAATGATACGGCGGCCTTCACTGGCGCACCGGTGCGTGCCAGATCCAGCGCACAGCAACCACCGAAGCAGAACCCGAACACCGCCAGTTTCGAGGTATCGACCGCCGCTTCACCCTGCGTCTGCAATTGCTCGAACGCCGCTTGCATGCGCTTGCGCAGCAGAGCGCGATCATTTTTCAGCGGCATCATCGCCGCACCGGCCTGATCACCGTTCTGCGGACGCACGGACTGGCCGTACACGTCAGCAATCAACACCACGTAGCCCTTGGCCGCGACCGACTTGGCGATCTCCTCGGCACCGGCGCTGACGCCCATCCAGTTCGGCGCCATCAACAGGCCCGGGCGCGCGCCCTGGTGCTCGGCGTCGAACGCCAGACGACCTTCATAAGGCTGGCCATCCAGCTGATAGACCACGGAACGTACAGTGACTTGGCTCATTTCTGACTCCTGAATGTTAAACACCAGAATGAAAAAACCCGCCGAAGCGGGTTTTTCTGCAACGTGATTAAACCGACAGTTCAACCAGCAGCTTGTTCAGACGGCGCACATAAGCGGCCGGGTCTTTCAAGCTGTCGCCGGCAGCCAGGGCTGCCTGATCGAAGAGGATGTGCGACAGGTCGCCAAAACGCTCTTCGTTCTGCTCGCCGTCGAGTTTCTCGATCAGCGGGTGGCTCGGGTTGAATTCGAAAATCGGCTTCGAGTCCGGTACTTTCTGCCCGCTGGCTTCGAGGATCTGGCGCATTTGCAGGCCCAGGTCCTGTTCGCCGATCGCCAGAATGGCTGGCGAGTCGGTCAGACGGTGAGAGACGCGAACCTCGGCAACGGAATCGCCCAGCGCAGTTTTCAGACGCTCGACCAAACCTTCCTTGGACTTGGCGACTTCTTCTGCGGCCTTTTTGTCCTCTTCCGAGTCCAGGTTGCCCAGATCGAGGTCACCGCGTGCCACGTCAACAAACGTCTTGCCGTCGAATTCGCTGAGGTAGCTCATCAGCCACTCGTCGATACGGTCGGTCAGCAGCAGCACTTCGATGCCTTTCTTGCGGAAGACTTCCAGGTGCGGGCTGTTCTTGACCTGCGCGTAGGTTTCGCCGGTGAGGTAGTAGATCTTGTCCTGACCTTCCTTGGCTCGCGCCAGGTAGTCGGCCAGACCGACGATCTGCTCGCCGTCGTCGCCTTGGGTCGATGCGAAACGCAGCAGACCGGCAATTTTTTCCTTGTTGGCGAAATCTTCTGCCGGGCCTTCTTTCATGACCTGACCGAAGTTTTTCCAGAAGCCCTTGTATTGCTCAGGCTCGTTCTTCGCCAGTTTTTCCAGCATATCCAGCACGCGCTTGGTCAGCGCCGACTTCATCGAGTCGATGATCGGGTCTTTCTGCAGGATTTCCCGCGACACGTTCAGCGACAGGTCGTTGGAATCGACCACGCCTTTGATGAAGCGCAGGTACAGCGGCAGGAACGACTCGGCCTGATCCATCACGAACACGCGCTGCACGTAGAGCTTCAGGCCTTTCGGCGCTTCACGCTGGTACAGATCGAACGGCGCGCGGGCCGGCACGTACAGCAGCGAGCTGTACTCGAGCTTGCCTTCGACCTTGTTGTGGCTCCAGGCCAGCGGGTTTTCGAAGTCGTGAGCGATGTGCTTGTAGAACTCCTGGTATTCCTCGTCCTTCACTTCAGTGCGCGGACGGGTCCACAGGGCGCTGGCGCGGTTGACGGTTTCCCATTCAACGGCTGGCTTCTCTTCACCTTCGGTGGCAGTGACTTCTTTCGGCAGCTCGATCGGCAGCGCGATGTGGTCGGAGTATTTCTTGATGATGTTGCGCAGGCGCCAGCCATCGGCGAACTCGTCTTCAGCGGCTTTCAGGTGCAGGACGATGCGGGTGCCGCGCTCTGGCTTGTCGATGGTGGCGACTTCGAACTCGCCCTCGCCTTTCGACGACCAGTGCACGCCTTCGCTGGCAGGAGTGCCGGCACGACGGCTGTACACGTCAACTTTGTCGGCAACGATGAAGGCCGAGTAGAAACCGACACCGAACTGGCCGATCAGGTGCGAATCTTTCTTCTGATCGCCCGAGAGATTCTTCATGAAATCGGCGGTGCCCGACTTGGCGATGGTCCCCAGGTGGGTGATCACATCGTCACGGTTCATGCCGATACCGTTGTCTTCGAGCGTGACGGTCTTGGCGTCCTTGTCGAAGCTCACACGGATTTTCAGTTCAGCGCCACCTTCAAGCAACTCAGGCTTGGCCAGGGCTTCGAAGCGCAGCTTGTCGACAGCGTCAGAGGCGTTCGAGATCAATTCGCGAAGGAAGATTTCCTTGTTGGAATACAGCGAATGGATCATGAGGTGCAGCAGCTGCTTTACCTCGGTCTGGAAGCCCAGGGTTTCCTTTTGAGTTTCCACACTCATGGTCATCAAACTCCAATCAGATGGCATTGGCCGCGACCCAGATGGTCGGCGGCGGGTTGTTCACTGAGTTGGGGGCAGCGTTCAGGATTTCAAGGGCTCATCAATTTTGAAGTGTGCACGGGCGGTGGCAATCGGTTCGCTCTCGGTACTTTGCCAGGCGGTGATGGCGACGTTGGCCACGCGCCGGCCCTGGCGGCAGACCTGACATTTGGCCCAAGTGTCGCGAAACTGCCCGGCACGCAGGTAATCCAGGGAAAAGTCGATGATCTTCGGCACCCCGGGCGAACCGGTGAAGATCAACAAATGCAACGCGGCTGCCAGCTCCATGAACCCGGCAATCACCCCGCCATGGATCGCCGGCAATAAAGGGTTACCAATGTTGTCCTTGTTCGCCGGCAGCTTGAACAGCAGCTCATCGCCGACTCGGGAGCATTCGACGCCGATCAGTCCGGCGTAAGGAATTATCTGCAACAGCGGCGCGTAATCACCGTGAGCGTGGGCCTGCTGCAGTTGTTGCTTCCAGTCATCGCTCATCGGCTTGCTCCTTTGATCCTGCCGCCAAACCCCTGGGTGCCTTTCAGGCCCTTGCCCATGCGCATGAAGGTACCGACGACGTGAGCGATGGGTTGCTGCGGGTCGTCCTGATAGGCAAAGCCGCGGGCGAAGATTACGTCGGTGGTGACCCGGTAACACTGGGCAAAGCCGTAGACATCCTTGTTCGGTTCGGCGGCGTGCATGTAGTCGATGCGCAGGTCCAGGGTCGGGCAGACTTCGAATTCCGGCAGCACGCACAACGTGGACATGCCGCACGCCGTGTCCATCAGCGAGGTAATGGCGCCGCCGTGGATGACCCCGGTCTGCGGATTGCCGACGATTTGCGCGCTGTACGGCAGCTTTACCGTCAGCCCTTCGCTGCTGGCGCTGTGCACCGTCAAACCGAGCACCTGACAATGACGCAGGGCCGAGAGAAATCGCGTTGCGCGCTCAAAAACGGGGTTTTCAGCCATTTGATAATTACTCTCGTCAGAGCCTTGTGCCAGTAGTAGGAAATAACGCAAAAGTTCCACTGAAAAACAAACTTATATATCTGAAAGAAATGAGGAACTTAACGTTGGGGGCAACGTTCTTAAGGCCAGTAGTTATTTTCCATAAGGAGAAACACCCCATGCGTAAGACTTTAGCTATTGCCTTGATGTTGACCGCTTCCCTCGGTCTCGCTGCCTGCGATAAAAAATCCGAGGACAAAGCTCAAGATGCCAACCAACATGCTGAACAAGCTCAGCAGAAAATGAACGAAGCTCAGGATAAAGTGAACGACGCAGCGAAAGAAAACGCTGAAGCCGCCAAAGATCAGGCTGAATCGAATCAGGCTGCTCAGGAAGAAGCTGCCAAGAAGCAATAATTGCGACTTGATGCAGAAAAAGAAAACCCGCCAAGTGCGGGTTTTCTTTTGCCTGTAATTTTTCGCTAGTGCCGCTTAGAGCAAGACGGTTCTAAAAGTCGGACTAATCATCAGCAACAAAGAACATATCAGGCCGACCAGCCAGACCAGGCTGCGCAGGGAGGGTTTATCAGCGAGGTACAACCACAAGTAGAGAATCCGTGCGATCACGAAGATGATCGCCAAGGCATCGATCAACCAGCCTTGTGTCTGCGTGGTGTGCGCCATCAGCACACCGACGGCAAACAGGATGAACGCTTCGATGCTGTTCTGGTGCGCCGCCAGTGCCCGCGCGCCATAGCCAGTCAGTTGCGCCTGTTGCTGGCGCGGCAGATGGTTGTTGTAACCGCCCTGCTCTTTCATGGCCTTGCCCACCGGCATACGCGCGATGTAAATCAACAGTGCACTGATAAACACACACCAGAACGGAATACTCATCAAGCGGCCTCTTTATTGGTTTCGGGCAACGGCGCCTCTGTAGGGGTATAGACCATCACGTCGAGAACGTCGGAATGAAACTCGCGGCGATACAACACCAGCACGACTCCAGCACTCATCAACATGAACAACCATGGGCTGACAAACCAGGCCAGCATGCTCATGCCGAAGTAATAAGAGCGCAGGCCAAAGTTGAACTGGTTGGCCGCCATCGAAATCACCCGCGCCGCCCGCAGTGCGAATGCCTTGCGCTCCTGCTCCGAAACCTGACGCTCACCGATCATCGGCGCTGAACCGACCAGCACCGCCGCAAAGTTGTACTGACGCATGCACCAGCTGAACGTGAAGAACGCATAGACGAACACCAGCGCCAGGCACAGCAACTTGATCTCCGACATACCCTGCGACGCCTGCTGCACCATCGGGATGTCCGCCAGCAACGACACTGCACGCTCGGACGCACCGAGCACGGTGAGAATACCGGCGAGGATGATCAGGGTGCTGGAGGCGAAGAACGAGGCGTTGCGCTCCAGATTGCCGATCACGCTGGCGTCGGCGATACGGTTGTCACGCAGCAGCATGCGGCGCATCCAGTCTTCGCGGTACAGGTGCAACACGCTGGCGAGGCACGCGGTGTCGCGGGCCTTCCACGACGCATAGCGGGTGTAGCCGCCCCAGCAGATGACGAACCAGAGCGCGGCCAGCAGGTGGATCAGGTTGGCTTGGATGAACGACATTCGTTTTCCTGTGAAGTGTGGATGCATTACCTGTAGGAGTGAGCCTGCTCGCGATTGGGTGGCGCATCCGGCATTGATCTGACAGACACGACGCCATCGCGAGCAGGCTCACTCCTACATAAAATCCGTGCAGTGCTTCGACGTTAGCTCGCGAAAAAAGACACTGCCTGACACCCATAAAAAATGCCCCGTATCGATTGATACGGGGCATTTCTGTTTAAGCGCTGAAGACCCGCTTGTGGCGGGTCAGGCAACGTCAGGCAACGGCTTCGCTGCGCTTGCCCAGCAGGCGATCGCAAACCACGGCGACCACCAGGGTCATCACGCATGGCACCAGCCACGCCAGGCCCTGCTCGCTCAGCGGCAGGTGCGACAGCTGCGACGGCATCCAGTCAGCCAGACCGGCGCCCTTGAGGGCGTCGATGGTGCCGAACAGGAACGACACCAGCATCACCGGGCCAAGAATCCGGCCATGTTCATGCCAGAAGTCCTTGCAGAAGCTCAGGGCCACCAGAACGATGCACGGCGGGTAGATCGCGGTCAGCACCGGGATCGAGAACGCGATCAGCTTGGTCAGGCCGAGGTTCGACACCAGCAGCGAGAACGCGGCCAGAATGATCACCAGAGTCTTGTAGGACAGTGGCAGCACGCGGCTGAAGTATTCAGCGCAGGCACAAGTCAGACCGACCGCCGTCACCAGGCACGCCAGCGAGATCAGCACCGCGAGGAAACCGCTGCCCAGCGAACCGAAGGTGTGCTGCACGTAAGCGTGCAATACCGCCGCGCCGTTGGTGGCACCCGCCGCGACTTCATGGCTGCCGGAACCGAGGCGGAACAGGCTGATGTACACCAGCGCCAGGCCGACACCGGCGATGAGGCCGGCAATGATCGCGTAACGGGTGATCAGCGCAGGCGACTCGACGCCACGGGAGCGGATCGCGTTGACGATGACGATACCGAACACCAGCGCGCCGAGGGTATCCATGGTCAGGTAACCATTGATGAAGCCCTGGGAGAACGGTGCCGCGACGTATTCAGGCGTGGCCTGACCGATATCACCGGCCGGCAAGGCGAACGCGGCAATGCCGAGTACCGCCAGGGCGATGATTTTCAGCGGCGCGAGGAAGCGCCCAACGGTATCGAGCAGACGCCCCGGATACAGCGAGATGAAGAACACCAGCAGGAAGTACACCGAGCTGTAGAGGAACAGCGCCAGCGGGCTTTCGCCGGTCAGTGGCGCCAGACCCACTTCGAACGACACGGTCGCGGTTCGCGGGGTGGCGAACAGCGGGCCGACCGCCAGGTAGCACGCCGCGGCAAGCACACCGCCGGCGATCTTGCCGATCGGGCTGCTCAGCGCATCCATCGCACCACCGACCTTGGCCAGGGCGACGACGGTGACCACCGGCAGACCGACTGCCGTGATCAGAAAGCCCAGCGCCGCCATCCAGACGTCAGGTCCGGACTGCAGGCCGACGATAGGCGGGAAAATGATGTTGCCGGCCCCGACGAACAGGGCAAATGTCATAAAGCCCAGTGCCAGGATGTCCTGACCTTTCAAAACTTTCATTAAGGAAATACCACACTACTGAATCGGAATTTAGAGGGGGATTTCCCTGTGGGGTTAGGGAAATGCTGTCAGTCCGTATAAGACTGACCCGTTTAGCGCGTTGCATGCCTTGTGGGCGGCAGACGCAAAAATGGCTGCTAGCCTAACGAATTTGTCTGACAAACGCACTGTTTGAGGGCGAACTATCCGATACACGACGTGTCTGTGTCGCGTTTACGCATTTATTTTTCCTGCGGAGCACTCCGTGGCGAGGGAGCTTGCTCCCGCTCGACTGCGCAGCAGGCGCATATCCCGAAAACACTCATGAATCCGAAGATTGCATTAGGGCCGCTTCGCAGCCCAGCGGGAGCAAGCTCCCTCGCCACAAGAATCCACTCAAATACCCATATGCCAGAAACAACAAAGGCCACCCGAAGGTGGCCTTTGTCTGGTGAAGCGTCAGTCAAGCACGAGGCTTACTTGACGGCCCAACCGGTCAGCTCGGCCAGGGCCTTGCCGATGTCCGCCAGCGAACGCACGGTTTTTACGCCTGCGTCTTGCAGCGCAGCGAATTTCTCGTCTGCAGTGCCTTTGCCGCCAGAGATGATTGCGCCAGCATGGCCCATGCGCTTGCCCGGAGGAGCAGTCACACCAGCGATGTAGGAAACAACCGGCTTGGTCACGTGTGCCTTGATGTAGGCAGCCGCTTCTTCTTCAGCCGAACCGCCGATCTCGCCGATCATCACGATCGCTTCGGTCTTCGGGTCTTCCTGGAACAGCTTCAGGATGTCGATGAAGTTCGAACCCGGGATCGGGTCACCACCGATGCCGACGCAAGTCGACTGACCGAAACCGGCGTCAGTGGTCTGCTTCACAGCTTCGTAGGTCAGGGTGCCGGAACGCGAAACGATACCGACCTTGCCTGGCAAGTGAATGTGACCTGGCATGATGCCGATCTTGCATTCGCCTGGGGTGATCACGCCTGGGCAGTTAGGGCCGATCAGGGTAACACCCAGCTCGTCGCACTTAACTTTAGCGTCCAGCATGTCCAGGGTAGGAATGCCTTCGGTGATGCAGACGATCAGCTTGATGCCGCCGAACGCTGCTTCCAGGATCGAGTCCTTGCAGAAAGGAGCCGGAACGTAGATCACGCTGGCGGTAGCGCCGGTGGCAGCAACTGCGTCTTTAACGGTGTTGAACACTGGCAGACCCAGGTGCTCGGTGCCGCCTTTGCCCGGAGTTACGCCGCCAACCATCTTGGTGCCGTATTCGATGGCTTGCTGGGTGTGGAAACTACCTTGCGAACCGGTAATACCCTGGCAGATAACTTTGGTGTCTTTATTGATCAGGACGCTCATTATTTGCCCTCCGCAGCTTTGACAACTTGTTGAGCAGCGTCGGTCAGGCTGGTAGCAGCGATGATGTTCAAACCGCTTTCTGCCAGTACTTTAGCGCCCAGCTCAGCGTTGTTGCCTTCAAGGCGAACAACAACCGGGATTTTCACGCCGACTTCTTTCACAGCGCCGATGATGCCTTCGGCAATCATGTCGCAGCGAACGATGCCGCCGAAGATGTTGACCAGTACTGCAGCGACGTTGGTGTCGGACAGGATGATCTTGAAGGCTTCGGTCACGCGCTCTTTGGTAGCACCACCACCTACGTCGAGGAAGTTGGCTGGCTTGCCGCCGTGCAGGTTGACGATGTCCATGGTACCCATGGCCAGGCCGGCACCGTTGACCATGCAGCCGATGTTGCCTTCCAGCGCTACGTAGTTCAGTTCGAACTTGGCAGCGTGCGCTTCGCGCGGATCGTCTTGCGACGGATCGTGGAAAGTCTTCAGCTTAGGCTGACGGTACATGGCGTTGGCGTCGATGTTGATCTTGGCGTCCAGGCAGTGCAGATCGCCGTCAGCCTTGATCACCAGCGGGTTCACTTCCAGCAGGGCCAGATCGTGATCCTGGAACAGTTTGGCCAGACCGACGAAGATCTTGGCGAACTGGGCAACTTGCTTGCCTTCCAGACCCAGTTGGAACGCCAGCTCGCGACCCTGGAACGGCTGAGCGCCAACCAGTGGATCGATAGTGGCTTTCAGAATTTTTTCTGGAGTGTCGTGAGCGATTTTCTCGATGTCCACGCCACCTTCGGTGGAAGCCATGAACACGATGCGACGGCTCGAACGGTCAACGACAGCGCCCAGGTACAGCTCTTTAGCGATATCAGTGCACGATTCAACCAGGATCTTGGTGACTGGCTGACCATTGGCGTCAGTCTGGTAAGTCACCAGACGCTTGCCCAGCCACTGCTGTGCGAAGGCCTTGGCGTCTTCTTTGTTGCGAACCAGCTTGACGCCGCCCGCTTTACCGCGACCACCGGCGTGGACCTGGGCTTTGACAACCCACTCGCTGCCGCCGATTTTGTCGCAAGCTTCTGCTGCTGCTTCCGGGGTGTCTACTGCGTAACCAGTGGAAACTGGCAGGCCGTATTCAGCGAACAGCTGCTTACCCTGATACTCGTGAAGATTCATGCTTTTTACCGTCTTCGTTAGGTACTGCGCATTCGGCGCTGCGCTCTTGATGAGTGCCGCGCCACCTGTGACTGCTGCTTGCGTAGCCTTTCCGGATACCCGGTGCAGCTACGCAAGACTGCGTCCAGCGGACATTCCGCGGTGAGACTTGCTCGCAAGGCTCACGACGGGCCGTTACCGCCGTGGTTTCTTATTGTCTTAACGCTTCTTGCGGTTGGCGATGTGGATGGCGCCGCCATTCACAGCCAGAGCAGCTTCGTGCAAGGCTTCAGACAGGGTCGGATGGGAGAAAACCATCATGCCCAGGTCTTCAGCGCTGGTGCCGAATTCCATACCGATCGCGCCCTGCTGAACCAGTTCTGCAGCGCTTGGGCCAATCACATGCACGCCCAATACGCGGTCAGTCTTGGCATCAGCGATGACCTTGACGAAACCACCGGTATCGTTGGCGGCCATGGCACGGCCGGAAGCGGCGAACGGGAAGGTGCCGACGTTAACTTCAACGCCTTCGGCTTTCAAGGCCTGCTCGGTTTTGCCAACCCACGCGATTTCCGGGTGAGTATAAATAACCGAAGGGATCAGGTCATAGTTCATCTGGGCTTTGTGGCCCTTGATGCGCTCGACAACCATGATGCCCTCTTCCGAGGCCTTGTGCGCCAGCATCATGCCGCGAACCACGTCACCGATGGCGTAAACGCCCGGTACGGTGGTGGCGCAGTGATCGTCAACGTGCACGAAACCGCGCTCGTCCAGGGTCACGCCGCTGTCGGCAGCCAGCAGATCAGTGGTCACCGGACGGCGACCAACGGCTACGATCAGCTTGTCGAAAGTGATGGTCTGTTCGCCGTTGGCATCGGTGTAGTTAACAACGACTTCGTCGCCGTTGACTTTGGAACCGGTGACGCGAGCGCCCAGCTTGATGTCCAGACCCTGCTTGGTCAGGGTTTTCAGCGCTTCCTTGGAAACGGCGGTGTCCGCTGCCATCAGGAACGTGTCCAGAGCTTCCAGGACAGTCACTTCTGCACCCAGACGCGACCAGACCGAGCCCAGCTCCAGACCGATCACGCCAGCGCCGATAACGCCCAGACGTTTAGGAACGGATTGGAATTCCAGAGCGCCAGTCGAATCGACGATGACTTTCTGATCGACCGGAGCCGGTGGAATGTCGATCGGACGCGAACCTGGCGCCAGGATGACGTTTTCGGCTTCGATGACTTCAACCGAGCCGTCCGGCTTGGTGACTTCGACTTTCTTGCCAGCCAGCAGCTTGCCGTGGCCCTGAATCGAAGTAACGCCGTTGGCCTTGAACAGGGTGGCAACGCCGCCGGTCAGGTTCTTGACGATGCCAGCCTTGCGGCCAACCATCGCAGCGACGTCCATTTTGACTTCGCCGGTCGAGATACCGTGAACGTTGAAGCTCTCTTTGGCTTCCTTGTACTTCCAGGAGCTGTCGAGCAGCGCCTTGGACGGAATGCAGCCGACGTTCAGGCAAGTACCGCCGAGGGCCTGCTTGCCTTCAGCGTCGGTGTACTTCTCGATGCAGGCAGTGGTGAGACCCAGCTGCGCGGCCTTGATGGCAGCAACATAGCCGCCAGGGCCGGCACCGATCACTACTACGTCAAATTTCTGCGACATTCAAAAAATCCTCTTGAGCGAAAAGCTTCAAGCCGCGCGCTGCGGGCCGCACCGCCGTTTCCGACGGTACGCTACCCGCAGCGCATGGCTGCTTCTATCAGATATCCAGCAACAGACGAGCCGGGTCTTCCAGCAGGTTCTTGATGGTCACCAGGAAGGTTACAGCTTCTTTGCCATCGATCAGACGGTGATCGTAGGACAGTGCCAGGTACATCATCGGACGGATCACGACCTGACCGTTGATGGCCATAGGACGCTGGATGATGTTGTGCATGCCCAGAATCGCTGCCTGCGGCGGGTTGACGATCGGAGTCGACATCATCGAACCGAAGGTACCACCGTTGGTGATGGTGAAGGTACCGCCAGTCATCTCTTCCATCGACAATTTGCCGTCACGGGCTTTCTTGCCGAAAGTGGCGATGCCGCCTTCGATTTCAGCCAGGCTCATCAGCTCGGCGTTACGCAGAACCGGTACGACCAGACCACGGTCGCTGGAAACGGCAACACCGATGTCGGCGTAGCCGTGGTAAACGATGTCCGCGCCGTCGATCGAGGCGTTGACCGCCGGGAAGCGTTTCAGCGCTTCGGTGGCAGCCTTGACGAAGAACGACATGAAGCCCAGGCGTACGCCGTTGTGGGACTTCTCGAACAGGTCCTTGTACTTCGAACGCAGGGCCATGACTTCGGTCATGTCGACTTCGTTGAACGTGGTCAGCATCGCCATGTTCGACTGGGCTTCAACCAGACGCTCGGCAACCTTGGCACGCAGACGGGTCATCGGCACGCGTTTTTCAACGCGATCACCGGCAGCGAATACCGGAGCAGCGGCAGCCGGAGCAGCAGCCTTGGCAGGTGCGGCAGCTGGAGCGGCTTTCTTCGCGGCAACAGCAGCGACCACATCTTCCTTGGTCACACGACCACCCTTGCCGGTGCCGGCAACGGAAGCGATGTTGATGCCATTCTCTTCAGCCAGCTTGCGCGCAGCAGGAGCAGCAACAGGATCGTCTTCGCCTTCGGCAGCAGCCGGTGCGGCAGCAGCAGCGGCCGGAGCAGCAGCGGCGGCTGGAGCAGCGGCAGCAGCGCCGCCCGCTTCGATGGAGCCCAGAACTTCGTCGGACAGAACGGTGTCGCCTTCGTTCTTGACGATTGCGCCCAGCACGCCGTCGGCGGTAGCCAGCACTTCCAGTACGACTTTGTCGGTTTCGATGTCGACGATCAGGTCGTCACGCTTGACGGCGTCGCCCGGTTTTTTGTGCCAGGTGGCAACGGTGCCATCGGCAACCGATTCCGGGAAAGTGGGGGCTTTGATCTCGATAGCCATTATCTGTGGTTCCTTAAATTCGGTTTCAGGTGCGCGAAGGCGTTAAACGGTAAACGCGTCTTGCAGCAGTTTTTCCTGCTGCTCGGCGTGCATCGATGCGTAACCACATGCTGGGGCAGCAGAAGCCTCACGGCCCGCGTACTCGAGTACGAGAGACTTGTTGAGGTTACCGATGCTGCGACGCAGGTGATGCTGGCTGCAGTACCAGGCACCCTGGTTCATCGGCTCTTCCTGACACCAAACGGCATGCTTGACGTTGGTATAAGGCGCCAGGACTTCTTTCAAGTCGTCCTCAGGGAATGGATACAGCTGCTCGATACGCACGATGGCGATATCGTCACGGCCTTCGGCACGGCGTTTTTCCAGCAGGTCGTAGTAGACCTTGCCGCTACACAGAACAACGCGCTCGACCTTTTTCGGGTCCAGGGCATCGATTTCCGGGATCACGGTCTGGAACGAACCTTCGGCCAGATCTTCCAGGGTCGAGACGGCCAGCTTGTGGCGCAGCAGCGACTTCGGCGTCAGCACTACCAGAGGTTTGCGCAGCGGGCGAATCACCTGACGACGCAGCAAGTGGTAGATCTGGGCCGGAGTGGTCGGCATGCACACCTGAATGTTGTGCTCGGCGCACAGCTGCAGGTAACGCTCAAGACGTGCCGAGCTGTGCTCAGGACCCTGACCTTCGTAGCCGTGCGGCAACAGCATGGTCAGACCGCAGAGACGGCCCCACTTGTGTTCGCCGCTGGTGATGAACTGGTCGATAACAACCTGTGCACCGTTGGCGAAGTCGCCGAACTGGGCTTCCCAGATCACCAGCGCGTTTGGCGTGGTGGTCGAGTAGCCGTATTCGAAGGCCAGTACCGCTTCTTCCGACAGGAACGAGTCGTACAGGTCAAAGCGTGGCTGACCTTCGTACAGGTGTTTCAGCGGAATGTAGGTGCCAGCATCTTTCTGGTTGTGCAGCACAGCGTGACGGTGCGAGAACGTACCGCGGCCGATGTCCTGACCGGTCATGCGGATCGGGTGACCTTCGAACGCCAGGGTCGCGTACGCCATGGTTTCGGCGTAACCCCAGTTGATCGGCAGGCCGCCGGCTTGCATCTTCTGACGGTCTTCGTAGATCTTCGCAACCTGACGCTGAACCACGAAGCCTTCCGGAATTTCCAGCAGCTTGGCGGACAGTTCCTGCAGGGTCTTCAGATCGAAACGCGTGTCGTGACGCGCAGTCCAGGCGTGGCCCAGATACGGACGCCAGTCCACGAACAGCTCTTTGTTCGGCTCTTTGACCAGCGATTTCACGACGTGCAGACCGTTGTCCAGCGCGTTGCGATATTCGTCGACTTTCGCCTGAACACGCTCTGCGTCGAGTACGCCGGCCTGGGTCAGACGATCAGCGTACAGCTCACGGGTGGTGCGCTGCTTGGTGATCTGCTGATACATCAGCGGCTGGGTACCGCTTGGCTCGTCGGCCTCGTTGTGGCCGCGACGACGGTAGCAGACCAGGTCGATCACCACGTCACGCTTGAACTGCATGCGGTAGTCGATGGCCAACTGGGTCACGAACAGCACGGCTTCCGGATCATCGCCATTCACATGGAGGATCGGCGCCTGGATCATCTTCGCAACGTCGGTGGCGTACTCGGTGGAACGCGAGTCCAGCGGGTTGCTGATGGTGAAACCGACCTGGTTGTTGATCACGATGTGCACGGTACCGCCGGTCTTGAAACCGCGGGTCTGCGACATCTGGAAGGTTTCCATGACCACGCCCTGACCTGCGAATGCAGCGTCACCGTGGATGGAGATCGGCAGAACCTTCTCACCGGTCGGGTCGTTACGACGATCCTGACGGGCGCGAACCGAACCTTCTACCACCGGCGAAACGATTTCCAGGTGGGACGGGTTGAACGCCATGGCCAGGTGAACTTCACCGCCGGCGGTCATCACGTTGGACGAGAAGCCCTGGTGGTATTTAACGTCACCGGAACCCAGCTCGACCTTCTTCTTGCCTTCGAACTCGTCGAACAGCTCGCGCGGGTTCTTGCCGAAGGTGTTGACCAGCACGTTCAGACGGCCACGGTGGGCCATGCCGATGACGACTTCCTTGGTGCCGTAGGAACCGGAACGCTGGATCAGTTCGTCGAGCATCGGAATCAGGCTTTCGCCGCCTTCCAGACCGAAACGCTTGGTGCCCGGGTATTTGGTGCCCAGGTATTTTTCCAGGCCTTCACCGGCAGTGACGCGCTCGAGCAGATGGCTTTTGATGTCGGCGGAGTACGTCGGACGACCACGCACGCTTTCCAGACGCTGCTGGAACCAGTGGCGCTGCTCGGAATCGGTGATGTGCGTAAATTCAGCGCCGATGGTGCGGCAATATGTCTGCTGCAACGCTTCGTGAATTTCGCGTAGGCTCGCTTCCTCTTTGCCGATGAACAGGTCGCCGGCACGGAAGGTCGTATCAAGATCGGCATTGGTCAAGCCGTAATGATTGATCGACAGGTCTGCAGGTGCAGGACGCTGCCACAGCCCCAGCGGGTCCAGCTGGGCTGCCTGGTGGCCACGCATACGGTAGGCCTGGATCAATCGCAGCACTTCAACCTGCTTCTTCTCGTGCTCACTGCTCACGCTACCGGCGGAAACCGGTTGGGCGCGGCGCTGGTTCTTTGCCAGCAGCACGAAATGATCGCGAATTGTGGAGTGCGAAACATCAGTGGCAGAGCTGCCGTCGGCAGGCAGCTTCTGAAAGTAGGTGCGCCACTCTTCTGGCACAGCGTTAGGGTCGTGCAGGTAGAGCTCATAAAGCTCTTCCACATAGGCAGCGTTTCCACCTGAAAGGTAGGCGCTGTTCCACATGCGCTGCATCACGCTTTCTTGCATGCTTGGTCACCCTCGGTTAGGGGAACACCATCGGCGTCAATACCGAGCAAACTTGCAGAAGTCCGAATGCAGCGACCAAAACAAGCCACTTAGGATCACGCTGATAGTCCGGGTACCAGCCCGGATGCCCCTGCTTGTCTCATTTCTTCAAAATAAGAGCTGCAGCTTGTGGCTACTGCTCTGGTTATAGCCATGACGCGGGTTGAAGCCCGCGCCACAGCCTCTTCGGTACAGCGGTTCTACGGTTACAGCAGCTGAATCACACGCCACTCGAAAGCAGCATGTTACGGATGTGACCGATGGCCTTAGTCGGGTTCAGGCCTTTCGGACATACGTTGACGCAGTTCATGATGCCCCGGCAGCGGAAAACGCTGAACGGGTCATCAAGCGAAGCCAGACGCTCGGATGTCTTGGTGTCACGGCTGTCTGCCAGGAAGCGGTACGCTTGCAGCAGGGCAGCTGGACCCAGGAACTTGTCCGGGTTCCACCAGAAGGACGGGCACGAGGTCGAGCAGCAGGCGCACAGGATGCACTCGTACAGACCGTCGAGCTTTTCACGCTCTTCAGGGGACTGCAGACGCTCGATGGCCGGAGCCGGCGTGTCGTTCTGCAGGTAAGGCTTAACCTTCTCGTATTGCTTGTAGAAGATGCTCATATCGACAACCAGGTCACGGATAACCGGCAAACCTGGCAGCGGACGAACGATCAACTTGTTGCCTTTTACGACAGCGGACAGCGGCGTGATGCACGCCAGACCGTTCTTGCCGTTGATGTTCATGCCGTCGGAGCCGCAGACGCCTTCACGGCAAGAGCGACGATAGGAGAAACCCTCGTCCTGCTCTTTGATCAGGGCCAGCACGTCCAGCACCATCAGGTCTTTACCACCGGTATCGACCTGGAATTCCTGCATGAACGGCGCAGCGTCCTGATCAGGGTTGTAGCGATAAACACTGACTTGCAACATGGCGATCACCCTTAATAAGTCCGGACTTTAGGTTCGAAAGTCGGAACAGTCTTCGGCGAGAAGTTAACGGCACGTTTGGCGACGCGTTTCTCACCCGGGAAGTACAGGGTGTGGCACAGCCAGTTTTCGTCGTCACGGTCTTCGAAGTCTTCACGGGCGTGAGCGCCGCGGGACTCTTTACGAACTTCGGCCGCGATGGCGGTAGCTTCAGCCACTTCCAGCAGGTTTTGCAGCTCGAGCGCTTCGATACGTGCAGTGTTGAACGCCTGCGACTTATCGTTGATCTTCACGTTGGCGATACGCTTGCGCAGATCAGCCAGTTGAGCGATACCCTTCTGCATGTATTCGCCGGTACGGAACACACCGAAGTAGTTCTGCATGCAGCTTTGCAGCTCGCGACGCAGGGTGGCCACGTCTTCGCCATCGGTACGGCCGTTCAGCGCGTTCAGACGCGACAGGGCTGCTTCGATGTCGGACTCGGTAGCGTCGTCGTATTCGATGCCGTCGGTCAGCGCCTTCTCCAGGTGCAGGCCGGCAGCGCGGCCGAATACCACCAGGTCGAGCAGCGAGTTGCCGCCCAGACGGTTGGCACCGTGTACCGATACGCAAGCCACTTCACCTACCGCGAACAGACCAGGAATGATCTGATCCACGCCTTCGGCGTTTTGAGTGATCGCCTGACCATGAATGTTGGTGGCAACGCCGCCCATCATATAGTGGCAGGTCGGAACAACCGGAACCGGTGCAACCACCGGGTCAACGTGTGCGAAAGTCTTCGACAGTTCGCAGATGCCTGGCAGACGGCTGTGCAGCACTTCCTCGCCCAGGTGGTCGAGTTTGAGCATTACGTGGTCGCCATTCGGACCGCAACCGTTGCCGGCGATGATTTCTTTAACCATCGAGCGGGCAACCACGTCACGACCAGCCAGGTCCTTCGCGTTCGGAGCATAACGCTCCATGAAACGCTCGCCGTGCTTGTTGATCAGGTAACCACCTTCACCACGGCAACCTTCGGTCACCAGTACACCGGCGCCGGCGATGCCGGTCGGGTGGAACTGCCACATTTCGATGTCTTGTACCGGCACGCCAGCACGCAGCGCCATGCCAACGCCGTCACCGGTGTTGATCAGGGCGTTGGTGGTGGAGGCGTAGATACGGCCAGCACCGCCAGTTGCCAGTACGGTGGCCTTGGCGCGGATGTACGAAGTTTCGCCGGTTTCGATGCAGATCGCGATCACACCGACAAACTCGCCTTCCTGGTTTTTCACCAGGTCGACCGCGTAGTACTCGTTCAGGAACGTGGTACCGGCTTTCAGGTTGCCCTGATAAAGGGTGTGCAGCAGCGCGTGACCGGTACGGTCGGACGCTGCGCAGGTACGGGCAGCCTGACCGCCTTTACCGTAGTCCTTGGATTGACCACCGAACGGACGCTGGTAGATACGGCCTTGTTCGGTACGCGAGAACGGCAGACCCATGTGGTCCAGCTCGAAAACGGCAGCCGGGCCTTCCTGACACATGTATTCGATAGCGTCCTGGTCACCGATGTAGTCGGAACCCTTGACGGTATCGTACATGTGCCAGCGCCAGTCATCGTTCGGGTCAGCGGACGCGATCGCGCAGGTGATGCCGCCCTGGGCGGATACAGTGTGCGAACGGGTCGGGAAAACCTTGGTGATCACCGCAGTCTTGTGACCGCCCTGCGCCAACTGCAGCGCAGCGCGCATGCCGGCACCGCCACCACCAATAATGATGGCGTCGAAAGAAATCGTTGGAATGTTAGCCATGACTCAGATACCCCAGAGAATCTGCACACCCCAGACGAAGTAAGCGAACATTGCAACGCCGCATACTGCCTGGAAAAGGAAACGTATAGCCGTCGCGGACTTGCCGAACGCCATTGGCGTCAGGTAATCAGTCGCGATGGTCCACATGCCGACCCAGGCGTGAGCGCCGAGAGCAACAAGGGCCAGGAGGCTGAAAATACGCATCCCGTTGTGAGCGAACAGTTCATGCCACTGGGCGTACTCGAGGCCTGGGTGGGCCACGACGTATCCGATCAGAAAGATGAAGTAAGCCGCGAGAACGACCGCCGACACACGTTGCGCCATCCAGTCATAGAGGCCCGAACGCGAGAGGTTCGTGACGTTAGTTACCATATCCAGACTCCTGCCAGAACGATTACCACCACGGAAACGGCGATAACGATTTTCGAGCCCAGCTTGCCGCCTTCCAGCGTCTCACCGATGCCCATGTCCATGATCAAGTGGCGCACACCGGCAACCAGGTGATACAGCAGAGCGGACAGGATGCCCCAAATCACTAGCTTGGCTAGCGGACTGGTCAGACACGCTTTCACCTGACCGAAGCCTTCCTCGGAGCTCAGCGACTTGTCCAATGCATAAAGCATGATGGCAAGGCACACAAAGAGGATGACACCGGAGATACGGTGAAGAATGGACGTGTAAGCAGTGACTGGGAGTTTGATGGTCCTTAGGTCTAGGTTTACAGGTCGTTGGCTTTTCACGGCTTTTTTTTCACACTGAAGAGCCCCTAACAATCAGGGCAAAGTTGTTGGGGAGTGCACTGGTCAGGTAACCACCACCCAGGGATGCGACCCCCAATGAAAGCAAGCCCAAAAGCCCTTGGCGGTCGGTGGCCGAGTATAGACAGTTAGGCTACTAATGACAACGCAATCACCTACCCCCAATAGCTGATTGCACAAGTCGCATAAAAGGCGTAAATGGCAGTCAATTTCGAGGAAAAAGTGCGCTTAAAGCCTTCTGGAGCAAGACTTTAGGCAAATTGACATTCGAATTTATCTCACTATAGTGGTGCGGGCCCTGCGTGGGGGGTCTGTCTGATGGTTCAAGCATAAATAGGAGGCCACATGGCTGACAAAAAAGCGCAGTTGATCATCGAGGGCGCAGCCCCCGTCGAGCTGCCCATTTTAACCGGCACCGTTGGTCCCGATGTAATCGATGTTCGGGGCCTGACGGCCACGGGCCGCTTCACTTTCGACCCGGGTTTCATGTCGACCGCTTCGTGCGAATCGAAGATCACCTATATCGACGGCGACAACGGCATTCTGTTGCACCGCGGCTACCCGATCGAACAGCTGGCTGAAAAGTCGGACTACCTGGAAACCTGCTACCTGCTGCTTAACGGCGAACTGCCGACCGCAGAACAGAAGGCCCAGTTCGTCAGCACCGTGAAAAACCACACCATGGTTCACGAGCAGCTGAAAACCTTCTTCAACGGCTTCCGTCGCGACGCCCACCCGATGGCCGTCATGTGCGGCGTAGTCGGCGCCCTCTCGGCCTTCTACCACGACTCCCTGGACATCAATAACCCGCAGCATCGCGAAATCTCCGCGATCCGTCTGGTTGCCAAGATGCCGACCCTGGCAGCGATGGTTTACAAGTACTCCATGGGTCAACCCATGATGTACCCGCGCAACGACCTGACGTACGCGGAAAACTTCCTGCACATGATGTTCAACACCCCGTGCGAGATCAAACCGATCAGCCCAGTACTCGCCAAGGCCATGGACCGGATCTTCATCCTCCATGCCGACCACGAGCAGAACGCATCGACCTCCACCGTGCGTCTGGCAGGCTCCTCGGGTGCCAACCCGTTCGCCTGTATCGCCGCCGGTATCGCCGCACTGTGGGGCCCTGCCCACGGCGGTGCGAACGAAGCCGTATTGACCATGCTTGACGAGATTGGCGATGTGTCCAACATCGACAAGTTCATCGCCAAGGCCAAGGACAAGAACGATCCGTTCAAGCTGATGGGCTTCGGTCACCGCGTTTACAAGAACCGCGACCCTCGCGCGACTGTGATGAAGCAGACCTGCGACGAAGTGCTGAAAGAACTGGGCATCAACAACGATCCGCAACTCGAACTGGCCATGCGCCTGGAAGAGATCGCGCTGACCGACCCGTACTTCATTGAGCGCTCGCTGTACCCGAACGTCGACTTCTACTCGGGGATCATCCTCAAGGCGATCGGCATTCCAACCAGCATGTTCACCGTGATCTTCGCTCTGGCCCGTACCGTCGGCTGGATCTCGCACTGGAAAGAAATGCTCTCCAGCCCGTACAAGATTGGCCGTCCGCGCCAGTTGTATACTGGCTACGAGTCGCGTGATATCACCAAGCTGGAAGACCGCAAATAAGACCTGTCTTGCGATAACGTCTTGAAGTTGGATCGGGAACGGCCTCTTATATAGAGGCCGTTTTTGTTTGTTTGGTCGCAGCGGCCTGGGGGCCGACTGGGTTTTGGGGTTTTGGGTGTATATCCGTTGCTGCGGTAACGGCCTCCTATGGTTTCGCTCTTACAGCGAGTCACCTTTTCCAAACGCCGAAAAGGTAACCCAAAAGGCTTTGCCCCGGCGTACGGCACTTCGCTTAGGCTCAGTGTTCCCTCGCTACGGTGTCCATCAGGGGGCATCGCCTACGGTTTGCTTCGCTGCACCTCCTCTCGATGTATGCGGCTTCGCCGCATGGCGCTGCGCGCCTACCCCCTGATGGACGCCTACGCTCGGCCTGCCGAAGGGGCTGAAGATCAAAAGCCGCATCAAAAGCCAAAGCCAAAGCAGATCAAAAGATCACAGCCTTCGGCAGTTCCTACATGGGATTGGGTGTATTCAGTTAGAGATTGGTCGGCTGGCAGGCCGCCTTCGCGAGCAAGCCCGCTCCCACATTTGGATTGAGTGCATTCAGTTAGAGATCGGTCGGCTCGTAGGCCGCCATCGCCAGCAGGTACAGTTCAGATTGCGTGCTGCCCCAGCGGCGAAGCCGCCCCACTCAACACAATGAGCGTTAGCTCGAGTAAAGCTTTTGATCTCAGGGCCCGTCGGCAGGCTGAGTGGAGGGGTTTATCCGGGGGTGGGAGCGCAGCGACCGTTTGGCGCAGCCAAACACAGCGAGAGGAGGTGCAGCGAAGCAAACCGTAGGCGCTGCCCCCCGGATGAATCCCGGAGCGAAGGAACCCGAGCCCAGGCGAGGGCCGAACGTCAGGGCACAGACCTTTTGGTTACTTTTGGGGCGTTTGCCAAAAGTGACCCGCCGTAAGGGCGGAACCCTAAGTAGCCGTTACCGCAGCAACGGATATGTACTCAATAACCACCAAACACCAAGGCCCTAGCCCGATAACCGCCCACAAAAAAAATGCCCCGATCTCTCAACCAGGGCATTTCACTCAAAACATCTAATCAGCGCTTAGTGCGAAACCGCCCCACTCGCCCCCAACCCCGTCTGCGAACGCACAAACTGCGGGAAGAACAGCGCCCGCTCGTTCTCGGCCGCAGCCGACTTGTCGGTGATCGAGAAGAACCAGATCCCGATGAACGCGATAACCATCGAGAACAGCGCCGGATACTCGTACGGGAAGATCGCCTTCTCGTGATGCAGAATCTGCACCCAGATGGTCGGGCCAAGGATCATCAGCCCCACCGCACTGATCAGCCCCAACCAGCCGCCGATCATCGCGCCGCGGGTGGTCAGCTTCTTCCAGTACATTGAAAGCAACAGCACCGGGAAGTTGCAGCTCGCCGCGATGGAGAACGCCAGGCCGACCATGAACGCAATGTTCTGGCTTTCGAACAGGATGCCCAGACCAATCGCCAGCACACCCAATGCGATGGTGGTGATCTTCGACACGCGAATCTCATCCTTGTCGTTGGCCTTGCCCTTCTTGATCACGCTGGCATACAGGTCGTGCGACACCGCCGAAGCACCGGCCAGGGTCAGACCCGCCACCACCGCCAGAATAGTCGCGAACGCCACCGCCGAGATGAAGCCGAGGAAGATGCTGCCGCCCACTGCGTCAGCCAGGTGCACCGCCGCCATGTTGTTGCCGCCGAGCAGAGCGCCCGCCGCATCCTTGAAGTCAGGATTGGTGCTGACCAGCAGAATCGCTCCGAAGCCGATGATGAAGGTCAGGATGTAGAAGTAGCCAATGAAACCGGTGGCGTACAGCACGCTCTTGCGGGCTTCTTTCGCATCACTCACGGTGAAGAAGCGCATCAGGATGTGCGGCAGACCAGCGGTACCGAACATCAGGGCCAGGCCCAGGGAGAACGCCGAAATCGGATCTTTCACCAGACCGCCCGGGCTCATGATCGCTTCACCTTTCGGGTGAACCTTGATTGCCTCGGAGAACAGTGTGTTGAAGTCGAAGTTGACGTGTTTCATCACCATCAGCGCCATGAACGAGGCACCGGACAGCAACAGCACAGCCTTGATGATCTGCACCCAGGTGGTCGCCAGCATGCCGCCGAACAGCACGTACATGCACATCAGGATACCGACCAGAATCACCGCGACGTAGTAGTCGAGACCGAACAGCAGCTGGATCAACTTGCCGGCACCGACCATTTGCGCGATCAGGTAGAACGCTACCACCACCAGCGAACCGCAGGCGGACAGGGTGCGGATCTGGGTTTGCCCGAGGCGGTAGGACGCCACGTCGGCAAAGGTGTATTTGCCCAGGTTACGCAGACGCTCGGCGATCAGGAACAGAATGATCGGCCAGCCCACCAGAAAGCCGATCGAGTAGATCAGGCCGTCGTAGCCGGAGGTGAACACCAGCGCGGAAATCCCCAGGAAGGATGCCGCCGACATGTAGTCACCGGCAATCGCCAGACCGTTCTGGAAACCAGTGATCTTGCCGCCCGCCGCATAGTAGTCGGCGGCCGACGTGTTGCGTTTGGAGGCCCAGTAGGTGATGCACAGGGTCGCACCGACGAACACCACGAACATGGCGATGGCGGAAACGTTGAGCGGTTGTTTGTGGACTTCGCCGGTCAAGGCGTCAGCGGCCCAGACGGCTGGAGCGAACGCTGCGATGCTCAAAAGAGCCAGTAGACGCCGGATCATTGCTGAGCCTCCTTGAGAATCGCATTGTTCAGGTCGTCAAACTCGCCATTGGCGCGCCGTACGTAGATCGCGGTCAGGATGAAGGCCGAGACGATCAGGCCGACACCAATCGGAATGCCCCAGGTAATCGAAGATCCCGGACTGAGTTTCGCCCCGAGCACTTGCGGCCCGTAGGCGATCAGCAGAATGAATGCGGAGTAAAGCCCGAGCATGATTGCCGAGAGAATCCAGGCGAATCGTTCCCTTTTTCTCACCAGCTCCTTGAAGCGCGGGCTGTTTTGAATCGAGAGGTAAATGCTGTCGTTCATTGTTTTTATCCTCGCAGCACAGATTATTGTTGGAACGTATCCACTGTATGCGGCTGCGGAACGGGTTCCAGACGACCTTAGTATTAGAACGACATGACGTTTTCGCCAATTTTCGGACGGTAATTAGCCGAAAGAGTTGGAAAGAGGCTTTGAAACAGCCGTAAACCCTGCAAGACGGGACTTGTCGCTGGAAACAAATGTGGGAGCGAGCTTGCTCGCGAAGGCGTCGTGTCAGCCAACATTTCTGTCAACTGTTACACCGCTTTCGCGAGCAAGCTCGCTCCCACAGGGGTCAGGCGTTGTTGGTACTTTTATTTGGTCCAGTCAGCCACGCGATCCGGGTGCTTGGCGACCCAATCCTTGGCCGCCGCTTCTGGCTTGGCGCCGTCCTGGATGGCCAGCATGACTTCGCCGATCTCGTCTTTCGACGCCCACTGGAAGTTTTTCAGGAACTTGGCAACTTCTGGAGCCTTGGCATCCAGCTCTTTGCTGCCGATGCTGTTCACGGTTTCAGCCGCGCCGTACACGCCTTTCGGGTCGTCGAGGAAACGCAGTTTCCACTTGGCGAACATCCAGTGCGGCACCCAACCGGTGACCGCAATCGACTCGTTCTTTTTCTCGGCGCGGGTCAGCTCGGCAATCATGCCGGCGCCGGAACTGGCCTTGAGCGTATATTTGTCCAGGCCGTAATCCTTGATCGCCTGATCGGTTTTGAGCATTACGCCTGAACCGGCGTCGATGCCGACGATGCGGTTCTTGAAGCTGTCATCGGTCTTGAGGTCTTCGATCGATTTCGCTTTGACGTACTCCGGCACGATCAGGCCGATTTTCGCATCCTTGAAGTTCGGGCCGTAATCCACGACCAGATCCTTGTTCTTCGCCCAGTATTCGCCGTGGGTGACCGGCAGCCAGGCCGAAAGCATCGCATCGAGTTTGCCGGTGGCCACGCCCTGCCACATGATCCCGGTGGCGACGGCTTGCAACTTCACGTCGTAGCCGAGTTTCTGCTTGATCACCTCGGCCGCCACATGGGTGGTCGCGACGCTGTCGGACCAGCCGTCAACGTAACCGATGTTCAGGGTCTGTTTTTCAGCGCTGGCGAATGTGGAACTCATCGCAAGCACCAGAGCGGCACCTGCGCCTAAAAGTCGTCGCATCTTCATCGTTTACTTCCCCGAAATGCTGCGCCCAACGGATGCCGGGCATCGTCAACGTATTGTTATGGTGCACAGCGCCCCCATCACGCCTGACCGCAAACTCGCTTGAACGCCAGTGGAGTGCTGACGCTTTCGATCATCGGCCTGACGCCCGCAGCGACCTGCTCTGTCAGCGACCTCAATACACCGAGAAACGACATCAGAAGGCCATTAATCGCCTCCGAATAAATGGCGCCAGACAATCCGCCCGAACTTTGCATGGGCAAATCATGCAGGCCACCAACCGCTGAAAAATGCAGGTAACATGCGTCGCTTTGCAGCCACTCGGCCTGACCATGTCCGCGACTTCCCGCTTTCCCTTTCTTCCTTACCTCTTCGCCTGCCTGCTCGGCCTGTTTGCCCTCGGTGGCTTCTGGTACGGCCTCGGCAAACCGGTGATCCTGCCGGACGCCGCGACCCCGACGCACAAGTTGCAATGCGCCTCCTACACGCCGTTCGACAAGGATCAGTCGCCGTTCGACGTACCGTTCAAACTGCGCCCGGAGCGTATGGACGCCGACCTCGCCCTGCTGGCGACGCGCTTCGAGTGCATCCGCACCTATTCGATGACCGGCCTCGAAGCGCTGCCGGAACTGGCGCGCAAACACGGTTTGAAGCTGATGATCGGCGCCTGGGTCAACAGCAACCCGGTGGACACCGAAAAAGAGGTCGACCAGTTGATCGCCTCGGCCAACGCCAACCCGGATGTGGTCAGCGCGGTGATCGTCGGCAACGAAGCCTTGCTGCGCAAGGAAGTCACCGGCGCGCAACTGGCCAGACTGATCAACAAGGTCAAAAGCCAGGTCAAGCAACCGGTCACCTATGCCGATGTCTGGGAGTTCTGGCTCAAGCACCCGGAAGTCGCGCCGGCGGTGGATTTCCTGACCATTCACCTGTTGCCGTACTGGGAAGACGATCCGTCGAACATCGACGTCGCGCTGCAACATGTGGCGGATGTGCGTCAGGTGTTCGGCAACAAGTTCGCGCCCAAGGACGTGATGATCGGCGAAACCGGTTGGCCCAGCGAAGGTCGCCAACGCGAGACCGCCCTGCCGAGCCGGGTCAACGAGGCCAAGTTCATTCGTGGCTTTGTCGCGATGGCCGAGAAGGAAGGCTGGCATTACAACCTGATCGAGGCGTTCGACCAGCCATGGAAACGTGGCAGCGAAGGTGCGGTGGGCGGCTATTGGGGCCTGTTTGATGCCGATCGCCAGGACAAGGGCGTGCTCGCCGGACCGGTGACCAACGTGCCGTACTGGAAGGAATGGCTGGGGGTTGGCGGGCTGATCTTCCTCGGCACGCTGCTGCTCGGCGGCCGGGTGCGCACCACCCGATCGGCGTTGATCCTGCCGCTGCTCGGTGCGCTGGCCGCTTGCTCGATCGGCGCCTGGGGTGATCTGGCGCGAGTGACCACGCGGTTTGCCAGCGAATGGCTGTGGGTCGGTTTGCTGACGGTCTTGAATCTGTTGGTGCTGGCCCATGCCGCGCTGAGCCTGAGCGCCCGCCAGGGTTGGCGTGAAAGCGTCTTCAATCGGCTCGAGCGCCGTGCCGGCTGGCTGGTGGCGCTGGCAGGTTTCGCGGCGGCGGTGATGATGCTGGAGATGGTCTTCGATGCACGTTATCGCAGCTTTGCCAGCATGGCGTTCATCTTGCCGGCGCTGGTTTACGTGTGCCGGCCGGTCAGCGTGCCGCGTCGGGAAATCGCCCTGCTGACCTTTATCATCGGCGCCGGCATTGCGCCGCAGTTGTATGAAGAGGGATTGTTGAATCAGCAGGCATGGGGCTGGGCGTTGGTCAGCGGGTTGCTGGTGGCGGCACTTTGGCGCTGCCTGCGGGTTCGCAAGGGCTGATCTCCAGAGGCCAGTCTTGCCCCTTCGCGAGCAAGCCCGCTCCCACATTTGATTGCATTCCAACTGAAGGAACTCGATTAAATGTGGGAGCGGGCTTGCTCGCGAAGGCTGAGGATCAGGCGCTACGGGATTCCCGGACCAACCGCAACCCGGCAATCACCACCGCAAATACCGCCAAAGTCGTGTTGTACAACGCCAGCGCCGGCAACCCGAACACCAGCGCCAGCACCGCCAGCCACCACCCTGCCCGCCCGGGCAGCACAAAACCCAGCAGCGCCGCACCCAGCGCGGTCCAGCCCAGTACCTTGAAGTGGATCATCAGCCCCAGGTTCGAACGTACCGAGCATTCCCAACGGCTCGCTTCATCGACGCAGATGCCAACCCACCGACCGTCCTCCATAAAGCCATAACGCGCGCCATAACTGGCGGCCAGCCACAGCGGCAACAGAACGAGCAACAGGATCACGGGCAAGCGGCGGGACATGAATCTCTCCAATCAACGAAATCGGCGGCCAGCTTAATCGCACGTGTACCGTTGGCAAGTACTAACAACTGTTAACTGGTCATCCGCGCCTTGCAAAGTGTATCGTCCAGCTACTATTACTCCGAATTCTGCCTGTTTGGTGCCGAGGCATGGCACTTTGGCGCAACCCCGGTGGTCATAGCCTGCGAACTTCATTCGGCACCTTCCTTTAAGGGATCCAGTCATGCTCCGTTCCTTGCGCTTCGCCGCGCTTTTCTGCGGCCTTATTCTGAGTGCGTCCGCACTGGCGGTGGATATCGATGCCGCCGGTTATGGCTATCCCCTGACCAACCCGTTCGAGGCGACCATCGCCACGACGCCACCGGACCTGCGCCCGGAATTGCCTTCGGACGACGAGATCAACCAGTCCGACCACAGCATTACCCTGCGCCCGGAACGGGCATTCATTCTCCCGGACAATTTCTGGGCAGTGAAAAAACTCACGTACCGCATCGCCGAACAGGACAAACCGGCGCCGCTGATCTTCCTGATCGCCGGCACCGGCGCGCGCTATGACAGCGCGATCAACGAATACCTGAAGAAGCTCTATTACAAGGCCGGCTACCACGTCGTGCAGTTGTCGTCGCCGACCAGCTTCGACTTCATCAGCGCCGCCTCACGCTTCGCCACCCCGGGCATCACCAAGGAAGACGCCGAAGACATGTACCGGGTGATGCAAGCCGTGCGCGCGCAACATCCGAAATTGCCGGTCACCGAGTACTACCTCAGCGGCTACAGCCTCGGTGCGCTGGATGCCGCGTTCGTCGCGCACCTGGACGAAACCCGGCGCAGCTTCAACTTCAAGAAAGTCCTGCTGCTCAACCCGCCGGTCAACCTCTATACCTCGATCACCAACCTCGACAAGCTGGTGCAGACCGAGGTGAAAGGCATCAACAACAGCACCACCTTCTATGAACTGGTGCTGAACAAGCTGACCCGCTACTTCCAGCAGAAAGGCTACATCGACCTCAACGACGCCCTGCTCTACGACTTCCAGCAGTCGAAACAGCATCTGACCAACGAACAGATGGCGATGCTGATCGGCACCTCGTTCCGTTTCTCGGCGGCCGACATTGCCTTCACTTCCGACCTGATCAACCGTCGCGGCCTGATCACCCCGCCGAAATTCCCGATCACCGAAGGCACCAGCCTCACGCCATTCCTCAAGCGTGCGCTGCAATGCGACTTCGACTGCTACCTGACCGAACAGGTGATCCCGATGTGGCGCGCGCGCACCGACGGCGGCAGCCTGTTGCAACTGATCGACCAGGTCAGCCTTTACGCGCTCAAGGATTACCTGCACGACAGCCCGAAAATCGCCGTCATGCATAACGCCGACGATGTGATCCTCGGCCCCGGCGACCTCGGTTTCCTGCGCAAGACCTTCGGCGATCGCCTGACCGTTTATCCTTACGGCGGCCATTGCGGCAACCTTAACTACCGCGTCAACAGCGACGCCATGCTGGAGTTCTTCCGTGGCTAAATATCTCCTGCTGATTGCAGCGCTCCTCAGTGCAGGCGTGGCCCAGGCCGACAACAGCAAAGCCAACGCGCCCGTGGTGGTCGACAGCGACGGCTTCAAGGAACCGCTGTCCAAACTCAAGTTCAACCCGGGTCTGGACCAGCGTGAATTCGAACGCTCGACGCTTAACGCGCTCAACGTTTACGACCCGTTGGAGTCGTGGAACCGCCGCGTCTACCACTTCAACTACCGCTTCGACCAATGGGTGTTCCTGCCAGTGGTCGACGGTTATCGCTACGTGACGCCAAGCTTCCTGCGTACCGGGGTGAGCAACTTCTTCAACAACCTCGGCGACGTGCCGAACCTGGTCAACAGCCTGCTGCAGTTCAAGGGCAAGCGCTCGATGGAAACCACGGCGCGGCTGCTGCTCAACACCACTATCGGCGTCGCCGGTCTGTGGGACCCGGCCACCGCCATGGGCCTGCCACGCCAGAGCGAAGACTTCGGTCAGACCCTGGGCTTCTACGGCGTACCGGGCGGCGCCTACTTCGTGTTGCCGATCCTCGGCCCGTCGAACATCCGCGACACCGCCGGCCTGGCCGTCGACTACACCGCCGAATCGGCGATCAACTACCTGAACGTGTCGAAAGTCAGCGAAAACCACCCGGAAATCTGGGCCCTGCGCGCGGTCGACAAGCGCTACCAGACCAACTTCCGCTACGGCCAGATGAACTCGCCGTTCGAGTACGAGAAAGTCCGTTACGTGTACACCGAGTCGCGCAAGCTGCAGATTGCCGAGTAAACCCTTCAAACCGCTGGCAAGCATCGGCCCCGCCGAGCTTGTCAGCGCGTCTGCACGCCCGACATTCTTTTCATATGCCTGCCCTTCTGCGCCCGCCCGGGTAAAGACTGACGCCGCCATTTCGTCTTTCAGACAGCGGCGTACGCCCGGTCAACTGGGTGGGCAGGCGATCCCTTCCGAGGAGTCATGATGTACTTGCTTATTGCCTCTGACCTGGATGGCACGCTGCTGCTGCCAGGCGATACTTTCGGTGCCTTTACCAAAAGCGTGATTCACAGCCTGAACCGCGCAGGTCATCACATCGTGCTGGCGACGGGTCGGCATCAGACGGACGTCGAGTCATTGCTCGACAGTCAGTCACCGCCGGTTCACCTGATCACCGCCAATGGCGCGCGCATCTCCAGCACCTGTGGCGGGCTTTCACTGAGCGCGGAATTATCGACCGCCGTTGTTCAGACATTGCTCGAGGAAACCCGCGCCGACACCGACCTGACCATCAACCTTTACTGCCGATCCGGCTGGCTGATGAGTCGAGAAGACGAAAACCTGAAGGACTTCAGCCAGAACCCGGACTTCCAGCCAACACTCTGCGCGACCGAGAATCTGCCGCTGCAGGCTGTGCAGAAAGTGTTTTTCTTTCAACGCAGCAAGGATCATGACGCCCTGCTCAGGCTGCAGGCGCGGCTGGAACAACGGCTGGGCGATCAGATCGGCACGGTATTCACGTTTCCATGGTGCCTGGAGGTCATGGCCAGAGACGTCTCCAAGGGCAATGCCCTGAAGCAGCTGGCCGAATTCCTCAACGTGCCGATTCAGGCCTGCATCGCGTTTGGTGACGCCATGAACGACGCCGACATGCTGGCCAGTGTCGGCAAAGGCGTGCTGATGGGCAACGCACATGCCGAGTTGAGACAGGCACTGCCCGAAGCGGAGATCATCGGCCGATGCACCGATGAAGCCGTCGCGCACTACCTGTCGAAGCATCTGCTGAAGAGCGCTGATCGCCCGGCATGAACACCTGCGGGCGTCCTTACGCCCGCACAGCTTTCCACAATTTGCCAACCAGGCTCACCGCGAGCAACACCACGCCCCCGGCAATAATCCCGGCCACGCCATTGAGCAGCACCGGGACTGCAAACCCGACACTACCGGACGCCGCCCCCACACTTTCAATCCAGTGATGCACCGCAGGAATGCCGTGGGTGAGGATGCCGCCGCCGACCAGGAACATCGCCGCCGTGCCGATCACCGACAGGCCTTTCATCATGTACGGCGCGGCGCGCAGGATCGCGTTGCCGATGCTTTTCGCTGCGGCACCGGGTTTCTGCGTCAGCCACAGGCCGAGGTCGTCGAGTTTGACGATGCCGGCCACCAGGCCATAAACACCGACAGTCATGACGATGGCGATGCCGGACATCACGATCACTTGCTGGGTCAGCGAAGCGTCGGCCACGGTGCCGAGGGTGATGGCGATGATTTCCGCCGAAAGGATGAAATCGGTGCGGATCGCGCCTTTGATCTTGTCCTTCTCGTAAACCACCAGATCGGTGCTCGGCCCGGCCACGGCCTCGGTCAATTGCGCATGTCCGGCGTCATCTTCGGCCTTGCTGTGCAGGAACTTGTGCGCGAGTTTCTCGAAGCCTTCGAAGCACAGATAGGCGCCGCCGACCATTAACAGCGGCGTCACCAGCCACGGCACAAACGCACTGATCGCCAACGCCGACGGCACCAGAATCAGTTTGTTGAGAAACGAGCCCTTGGCCACCGCCCAGACCACGGGAATTTCCCGCTCGGCGCGCACGCCGGAGACTTGCTGGGCATTGAGCGCCAAGTCATCACCGAGCACCCCGGCGGTCTTCTTCGCGGCCATTTTGCTCATCAACGCCACATCGTCCAGAACGGTGGCAATGTCGTCGATCAGCACCAGCAAACTGCTTCCTGCCATGGGTCAGGCTTCCCTACATGAAAAAAGTGCGCGCAGCATACCGCGCCGCACTCACTGGAGCGAGACGCTAAGGCACCTGCCAGCCACCCCCCAGGCTCTGGAACAGCGCGACACTGCCCTGACTGAGCAAACCTTGCGTGTCGCGCAGGTTCTGCTCGGCCTGCAACAGCACCAATTGCTGAGTCAATACCGCTTGCTGGCTGACCGTGCCCGCGCGCTGCTGCGCCTGCTGGCTGCCGAACAATTGCTGATTGCGCTGGAACATCTGCTCGTAGGCCTGCGCCTGGGTGTGCAAGTGATTGATCGCCGACAGGTTGTCCTCGACGTTCTGCAACGCACCGAGCACCGTGCCGCGATAATTCGCCACGTCCTGATCGTAGGTGGCTTCGGCTTCCTGCTTGGCGGCTTCGCGGGCGCCGCCGTCGAAAATCGTTTCGGCCAGCGCCGGGCCGAGGGTCCAGATGCGGTTCGGCACCGAGAACAGACCGCCCAGCGCCGTGCCGCGAAAACCGCCTTCGGCGGTCAGGCTCAGGGTCGGGAAAAACGCCGCTTCGGCGACGCCGATTCGCGCGTTGGCCGCTGCTGCCAAGCGTTCGGCCGAGACCACATCGGGACGCCGCAGCAGCAGATTCGACGGCAGCACCGGCGGCGGCATCGGCGTGGTGAACTGATAGTCGGCAGCCTTGGGCAGATTGAACTGCGCCGGCGCCACGCCCACCAGCACCGCCAATGCATGCTCGGCCTGCTCGCGTGAACGCTGCGCGGTTTGCAGCGCGGCAATCACCGTGCTCAATTGATCCTGCGCCACCAGCAATTGATCGTTGGTCGCCGTACCCTGCACGGTTTGCGCCTGGATCATCGTCAGCAGTTGCTGGTTGATGGTCTGCTGTTGCTGCAAAAGATCGATGTCCATATCCAGTTGCCGCAGCCCCAGATAATTGGTCGCTACGCTCGCTCCAATCGACAGCCGCACCCCGGCCAGCAAGGCATCGGACGATTGCAGCGAGGCCTGGCTCGATTCGATGCCGCGCCGCACCTGGCCCCACAGATCCGGTTCCCAACTGGCGCTCAAGGTCGCGCTGACGGATTGCTCGACGGTGCCGCCACTGCTGCTGGTGCCGGTCAAGCCGCTGGTGGTGCTGCCGCTGGCCCCGCCACCGACCCCGCGCGCGCCGGACAAGCCCACGCCCACCGTCGGCCACAACCCGGCGCGGCTCGATGCCACTTGTGCCTGCGCCAGCCGATACGCCGCTTCGGCACCAATGATCGACGGGTTGGCCCTGGCCGAGCGCTCGACCAGATCGTTGAGTGTCGGATCCTGATAAATCCGCCACCACTGGCTGTTCAGCGCCCCCTGCGGATTGGCCTGGGCGCGCTGCCATTGGGTGCCTTCCTTGAAAGAGGTCGGCAGTTCCATGGCCGGTTTCTGATAATCCGGACCGACCATGCAGCCACTCAACAACAGCGCCATGATCAATGCCAGCACTAACCCCTGTGGGGGGGGGGGGGGGGGGGGGGGGGGGGGGGGGGGGGCGGGGCCGGGGGGGGGGGGGGGGGG
>NZ_JANLOG010000155.1:0-44371 GCF_025466205.1 Pseudomonas sp. 13B_3.2_Bac1 | reverse complement strand
GCCAAAAAAAAAAACCCCCCCCCCCCCCCGCCGCCCCCCCCCCCCCCGCTCCTACAGGGGTTTATGTAATCTGTAGAAACAACAAAGCCGCCCGAAGGCGGCTTTGTCAGGTGCGGGCTGAAGCTTAGTGCTTCTCGCCAGCCAGCTTGTGCTCGAGGTAGTGAATGTTCACGCCCCCTTTGCAGAAGCCTTCGTCGCGGGTCAGATCACGGTGCAGCGGGATGTTGGTCTTGATCCCGTCTACCACGATTTCGTCCAGGGCATTGCGCATGCGGGCCATGGCTTCGTCGCGGGTGGCGCCGTAAGTGATCAGCTTGCCGATCAGCGAGTCGTAGTTCGGCGGAACTGCATAACCGCTGTACAGGTGCGAATCGACGCGAACGCCGTTGCCGCCTGGGGCGTGGAAATGCTTGACCGTGCCCGGGCTCGGCATGAAGGTTTTCGGGTCTTCAGCGTTGATCCGGCACTCCAGCGAGTGACCGCGGATAACCACGTCATCCTGAGTGAACGACAGTTTGTTGCCAGCGGCGATGCTGAGCATCTCCTTGACGATGTCGATACCGGTGACCATTTCCGAAACCGGGTGCTCCACCTGAACACGGGTGTTCATTTCGATGAAGTAGAAACGACCGTTCTCGTACAGGAACTCGAACGTGCCGGCGCCGCGGTAACCGATGTCGATGCACGCCTTGACGCAGCGAGCCAGAACTTCCTGGCGCGCCTGCTCGTCGATGCCCGGTGCCGGCGCTTCTTCGAGAACCTTCTGGTGACGGCGTTGCAGCGAGCAATCGCGGTCGCCCAGATGGATGGCGTGACCCTGGCCGTCGGACAGTACCTGAACTTCGACGTGACGCGGGTTGGTCAGGAATTTTTCCAGATAGACCATCGGGTTGCCGAACGCCGCGCCAGCTTCGGAGCGGGTCAGTTTCGCCGAGGCGATCAGGTCTTCTTCCTTGTGCACCACGCGCATGCCGCGACCACCACCGCCGCCAGCGGCCTTGATGATCACCGGGTAGCCGACTTCACGACCGATGCGCAGTGCCGTTTCTTCGTCTTCCGGCAGCGGGCCGTCGGAACCTGGAACGGTTGGCACGCCGGCTTCGATCATCGCGTGCTTGGCCGATACCTTGTCGCCCATCAGGCGAATGGTGTCGGCTTTCGGGCCGATGAAGGCGAAGCCGGAGTTCTCGACCTGCTCGGCGAAATCGGCGTTTTCCGCGAGGAAACCGTAGCCTGGGTGAATGGCGGTGGCGCCAGTCACTTCAGCGGCAGCGATGATGGCCGGGATGTGCAGGTAGGACTGAGCGGCAGAAGCCGGGCCGATGCAGACGGATTCGTCTGCCAGACCCAGGTGCATCAGCTCTTTGTCGGCCTTGGAGTAAACGGCGACGGTCTTGATGCCCATCTCTTTGCAGGCACGCAGAATCCGCAGGGCGATCTCACCGCGGTTAGCGATCAGAACTTTTTCCAACTTCGCAGTCATCAAAGGCTCTCCGCAGTTCAAACGATGGTGAACAGCGGTTGGTCGTACTCAACCGGCTGGCCGTCTTCGACGAGGATGGATTCGATCACACCGCTGGTTTCAGCTTCGATGTGGTTCATCATCTTCATGGCTTCGACGATGCACAGGGTGTCGCCTTTCTTCACGGTCTGGCCGACTTCAACGAAGGCTGGCGAGGTTGGCGAAGATTTACGGTAGAAGGTGCCTACCATTGGCGAGCGGGCCACGGTGCCGTTCAGTGCTGGAGCAGCAGCGGCAGCCGGAGCGGCAGCAGCCACTGGAGCGGCAGCGGCGGCAGGCGCAGCGGCCGGAGCCTGCATCGGCGCCGGAGCGTAGTACTGCTGAGCCGGGGTCTTGCTGTGACGGCTGATACGTACGGACTCTTCGCCTTCCTTGATCTCGAGCTCGTCGATGCCGGACTCTTCCAGCAATTCGATCAGTTTCTTAACTTTACGGATATCCATGAATCATCAACTCCCAAGGGTCGGTCAGGGGCGTTTAACGCTTGTGGTTCAAGCTGTTGCCTGTGTTTCAAGCTGCTCTAGTGCGGCCTCCAGGGCCAGTCGGTAACCGCTGGCGCCAAGGCCGCAGATCACTCCCACCGCTACATCGGAGAAGTAAGAGTGATGGCGGAAAGGTTCGCGCTTGTGCACGTTGGACAAATGCACTTCGATGAATGGGATGCTCACTCCCAGCAGCGCGTCACGTAATGCGACGCTTGTGTGCGTAAAAGCTGCTGGATTGATCAGAATGAAATCGACACCTTCGCCGCGAGCGGCATGGATACGGTCGATCAATTCGTACTCGGCGTTGCTTTGCAGGTGCAGCAGATGATGGCCGGCTTCACGGGCGCGGCGCTCCAGATCCTGATTGATCTGCGCCAGGGTCGTTGAACCGTAGGTGCCGGGTTCGCGGGTGCCGAGCAGGTTCAGGTTGGGGCCGTGCAGCACCAGTAGCGTTGCCATCTGCGTGTTCCTTGTTATGAATGAGCAGTCGTCAGAACCCGGCGACTATGCCGCAAAGACTTTGTGACTGTCCAGTTCTCTGCAATAGCCAGCACGATGACCGATGTTTACGCGAAATTTGTGACTGAGTAATTTGATCCGGTCATTTGTGGTGACTGCAATACCGCCTTCGCGAGCAAGCCCGCTCCCACAGGGGTACGCATTCCAATGTGGGAGCGGGCTTGCTCGCGAAGGCTATTTGTCAGACGCGGAAGGCTTGCACGGCGGTATGCAGTTGTCCGCCCAATACCAGCAGGTTCTCGCCCTGTTCGCGGCCTTCGCCGATGCGCAGCAGGTTATCCCCGCCCAATTGATGAATCCGCTCGCTGTGATCGCGGATCTCGCTGACCGCGCCGCTTTGCTGGGCGGTGATGTCGGCGATGCGGATCGCCGTGTCGGAAATGGTCTGGATCGCACCGACGATTTTATCCAGCGCGCCGTCCGCCGCCTGCGCCTGATTGGCCGTGGCTTCGGCGTGTTCGACCTGCGCGCGCATGCCTTCAACCGATTGTCGGGCGGCGGTTTGCAGGCCGGCGATCAGCGTCTGGATTTCCGCCGTCGCGCCGGCCGTGCGTTGCGCCAGTGAGCGCACTTCTTCGGCCACCACCGCAAAACCACGACCCATTTCCCCGGCACGCGCCGCTTCGATCGCTGCGTTCAAGGCCAGCAGGTTGGTCTGGTCGGCAATCGAACGGATCACCGTCAGCACGCCACCAATGGTCGCCGACTCTTCGGCCAGGTGCTCGATCATCTGCGCGTTGCCTTGCACCTCGCCGACCAGTGCGTGCAGCCCGGTGAGGCTCTGGCCGATCACGGTCTGTCCATGTTCGACCGCCAGCCCTGCATGGCGGCTGGCGTCCGCGGCCTGGCGCGCATCACCGGCCACTTGCTGGATGGTTGCCTCCAGTTCGCCGAGGGAGTCGCGGATCAACGCGGTATCGCCGGCCTGATGTTCGGCGCCGCTGTGCAGCTCGTTGCTCAGTTCGGCGAGGGTACGGCTGCTGCCGGCGACTTGTTCGGCATTGCCGCGAATCGTGCCGACCAGATCCACCAGGTAGGCGCGCAAGCGATTGAGCGACGCTTCGATGTCGTGCAGCTCGCGGTTGGTCTTGCCCAAATGAATGTCGTTGCTGAAGTCGCCCTCGGCCCAGGTCGACAGCGCCGGGGCGAGGTTGGTCAGGGTGCGGGCGAGGCGCCGCTGCAGGGTGTCGATCAGCAGGGCGATCAACAGAATCAGGCCGATCATCACGCCCTGCATCAGGCGCACTTCGCCCTGGATCTGCCCGTGCTGCGCGCGCACCACCGGTTCGAGGCCGGCGATGGCCTGCTGCACGGCGGCGATCTTCAGGTGGGTGGCGGTGCTCAGGTCGGTGCGTTTCTGGATCTGCTCGCGGGTGCGTTCCAGCTCCGCCGGATAGCGTCCGAGCAGGCTGTTGAGTTCACGCTTGAGGCTGACGCCAGCGTCTTCGGCGGCGGCTTTTTCGTTGCTTTCGATGCCCATCATGGCGGCAAAGTCATCGCTGCCGGATTCGTTCTTGGCGACCACGCCGAGCAGGGGCAGGGCATCGATCACCTGCGCCTGAGCGCGGATGTTGCTGACCTCGCGCTCGACGTCGGCGGCCAGTTCACTGCGGCCGCTGCTGACCAGTTTGTCGCGAGCCAGCGACAGCTTGCCCAGATGCTGCGAGGCGGTGAGCAGGGGTGTCAGGTACGTCGCGTTGCCATTGGCGTAGGTGCTCAGTTGATCAAGGCTGGCGCTCAGTTCACGTTCGGCCTGCAACAGCAGTGCCTGCGGATCACCGGCCAGTTTGCCGGCTGCGAGCAGGTCGGTTTTGCTGAATTCTTCGAGGCTCGACAGACTTGGCCGCAGGGTCTCGGCCAGTGCCGGTGGCAGTTCGCCGAGTTCCTTCTGCAAGCCGTCGATGGCCTGGCTGGCGCTGCTCAGGCGCAGGGCGTCGCCGCTGGCGAGGTAATCCTCGACATTGCGCGCCACATCATTCTGAAATTGCTGCGACAGGCCCAGGTAGCGCTCCATCAACAGGTACGGACGCTCCAGGGCTTTTTGCGACCACCACAGCGTCGCGCCGAGGGCCACGCAGACGGCGACCAGCAGCAGAGTGTTGAGATTGGTGAGCAACTTCAGGCGCATGACGGCTACCAACGGCAGAAATGGTAAGCGCCTGAATTTATTGCGGTTCTGTTACAGGGTTATGACCGAATCGGTGGATTCCGATGAAAAAGTGGCACTTTGCTTTGATCCGTACGCGGTCTGTACACGATTGCGTCCGGCACCTTTGGCGCGGTACAGCGCCTCGTCGGCCTGGCTGGCCATCATCAGGCTGTCGGAGTCCTCTTGCATTTCCACCACGCCGGCGCTGAAGGTGCACCACAAATCCTGCGGCTGCGCCGGATAGTGGATTTCGGCGAAGCGCTGGCGGATCTCGTCGAGCACTTTGTGCGCCGCTTCTATGTCGGTGTCGGGCATGACGATGGCGAATTCCTCGCCGCCGTAACGACCGATAAAGTCGGTCTTGCGCAGCCGTTGCTTGAGGAACAGCGCCAGGCTCTTGATCACCCGGTCGCCCATCGGGTGGCCGTGGCTGTCGTTGACCCGTTTGAAGTGGTCAATGTCGAGCATGGCAAAGCTCAGTGGCTTGTTCTCGCGGCGCGCGCGGAACGAGCAGTCTTCGAGCAATTGCAGGATGTGCGTGTGGTTGTACAGGCCGGTGAGGCTGTCCCGGACCATGCGTGCCTTGAGGTTGCGCGCACGGGCAGCGCGGTTGCGCACGGTGGTGATCAGGTGCCGTGGCTTGATCGGTTTGGTCAGGAAGTCGTCGCCGCCCTCGCTCATCGCGTCGAGCTGTTTATCCAGATCGTCCTCGGCGGACAAGTAGATGATCGGCACGCTGACGTAGCGGTCGTTATGGCGAATGACCTTGGCCAGTTCGGTGCCGGTGCAGGCCGGCATGTACATGTCGAGGATGATCAGATCCGGCTGGAAATCCGCCAGTTCGGCCATCGCCTGGATCGGTTCGATCAGCGTGCGAGTGACGATCCCGGCGCTGTTGAGCAGGCGCTCGGTGTGCAAGGCCTGGGCGCGGGAGTCGTCGATGATCAGCACTTTATAAGGTTCGTACTGGGCGACGCAGGTCAGGACTTCGATCTTCTCCAGCAGGCTCGACGCTTCGAGGGTGCCGGTGAGGAATTCCTGGCCGCCGGCGCGCACGGCGGCGAGGCGGGTCGGGGTGTCAGTTTCGTGCAGGCTGAAAAACAGCAGCGGCAGCGGTTCTTCCAGGCCGACCTGGGCTTCGGCGGCCAGTTGCAGGCCGACGCCAGCGCCGCTGAAGTCAACGTCCATGACGATCGCAGCCGGCAAGCGCTCGACCATCGAGGAGCGAAACGCCGCCACACTGTCCAGCGCCTGCGCGGTGAGGCCGAAAAATTCCAGCTGCTTGGCCAGCCGCTCGGCGCGGTCGTGATCCTGCAACATCACGTAGATCGGTTTGCGCAGCGGCGGCAGGAAGGTCTGGTCGAGTTGATCGCCATGGCGCAGACCGGTGCGCGACAGGCGCTGCATCAAGCGATTGAGATCGGTGATCAGGCCACTGCTCAGGCGGCCGCGATTGGCGTCCACCGCTTCCAGCGACTGGCCGATATGACGCGCGAGTTGCGTGTGCTCAGGCTGCTCGAAACGCTCGGCAAAACGCAGCAGGCGCAGATTGGCCTCGCTCAGTTCGGCGAGGTCGGCAGTGGACCACTCACTGCGTTGCAGGCGCTGCCATATCTCAAGAATCTGACGTGCCTGATGAATTACCCGCTGGGCAAAGTGGTGCTTGAGGCGCTCACGGCTGGGGTCTTCTGGCTCGGTCATATCCTGACTACTAGTTAGGGTGCATGCTGAGATCGACTGGTGGCTCTATGCTAGCACCTCTTTTCCCTTACATCAGTGTCGTGCGTCAATAATCTGCGATGCGACACAATTCAGTTTCTGACTGGCGGGTTTCAAAACGGACCTGCTCGTCGGGCAAGTCCCCGAATGCCGGGGGTATGAGGTGGCCGGCGGGATCATTCACATGACTTTCCGCTGCGGCTGACATAAAGCTCTTGAATGGTTTTTGCGTGCTTGAAAAACCGTTCGGCGAAGGATTTTTGCCGGTGCGGTATCAGGTATTCCCCTAGACTCTGACGGATGCTTCGTCCGCGCCGCGGATTTGCTGCTTATCTTTACGGGCGGGTGCCGGCCTTGGCACGTTGTTGTATGGTTGTGGTCGAACCGTTGAACCCAAGTGATTGAAAGGATATCGCCATGCTGGACTGGAAGAACCGCGCGGGCAGCGCGCCTGAACGTGCCGCCGAGCCCAAGTCGGCCACCCGCAGCTATTTCGGCGGCCTGTTGTTCAGCCGTGCGCTGGCCACACTGGTCGGCATTTACCTGTTGGTGACCATCGCCCTGGGCATTTACTGGAGCGAGGAGCCGGCGCTGTTCCCGGTGGCGCAGAACGCTCAGATTGCGGCCGAAAAAGAAGGCAAGCAGATGGTCGTCGGCTACACCACGGTCGAAACCCTGAAAACCGTTGCCGGTACTTTGCTGAACAAGCCGGGCGGTTACATCGCCAATGACCGTTTCCCGCCGGGCCTGTGGATGGACAACATGCCGAGCTGGGAATACGGCGTGCTGGTGCAGGTACGTGACTTGACCCGTGCCCTGCGCAAGGACTTCGCCCGCTCGCAATCGCAGTCGGCCGAAGACGCCGATCTGGCCAAGGCCGAGCCGCGTTTCAACTTCGACAACAAGAGCTGGATCCTGCCGTCGAGCGAGTCGGAATATCAGGAAGGCATCAATTCCCTGAGCCGCTATCAGGCACGTCTGTCCGATCCTTCGCAGAAAAACGCGCTGTTCTATGCTCGCGCCGACAACCTGAACAACTGGCTGGGCGATGTCGGTACGCGTCTCGGTTCGTTGTCGCAACGACTGTCGGCCAGTGTCGGTCGGGTCAAGCTCAATACCGCGCTGAAGACTGAAGTCGTGGCGCCGGGGCAGGTGCCACAGGTCGATGAGGAAGTTGTGGAAACTCCCTGGATGCAGATCGACAACGTGTTCTACGAAGCTCGCGGTCAGGCCTGGGCCCTGTCGCACCTGTTGCGCGCTATCGAGGTGGACTTCGCCGATGTGCTGGCCAAGAAGAACGCCACGGTCAGCGTGCGTCAGATCATTCGTGAACTGGAGGCCTCGCAGCAGACAGTCTGGAGTCCGATGATCCTCAATGGCAGCGGTTTCGGGATTCTGGCCAACCACTCGCTGGTGATGGCCAACTACATTTCCCGGGCCAACGCAGCGGTGATCGATTTGCGTCAACTGCTCAATCAGGGCTGAGTCATGGTCGAGAGCGCCAAAGAGGCGGCCCACCGCGCCGCCTCCGATGCCGAACAGATCGCCTGGGTCGACGAGCAGGACAACCTGCTCGGCGCCTTGGTGCGGGCCGATTTGCGTGAACGCGGGCTGATCGGTCGCGGCACCTACATCATGCTGTTCAATAGCGCCGGTGAGCTTTGCGTGCATCGGCGCACCTTGAGCAAGGCGATCTATCCCGGTTACTGGGATGTTGCGGCCGGCGGTATGGTGCAGGCCGATGAAACCTACGCCGAATCCGCAGCCCGGGAGCTGGAAGAGGAGTTGGGTGTGAGCGGGGTGGAATTGACCGCCCACGATCATTTCTTCTTCGAAGACACCGGCAACCGTCTGTGGTGTTCGGCATTTTCCGCGGTGTGGGACGGCCCGCTGAAACTGCAGCCTGAAGAAGTGCTGGAAGCACGCTTCATTCCGGTCGAACAGGTGATGCGCGAAATCGAGCAAAAGCCTTACTGTCCGGACTCTCTGGCCGCGTTGAAGCGCTATCTGAAGGCTCAGCAAAGCGACGTCGCAAAGAACTCATAAATTGGCGCCGATTGGCTCTTAGCAATTGCGCTTTTTGCCGTTACACTGCGCGACCTTTTCAAGCTGCACCGACCTGCTTTTGTTGAAGCGCACGGTGCAGTAGCGCTGCCCCTGCCTGAGTGGGGCTTCGCGGTCGATAACCTTGCCCAAGGTTGCGATCAGTCTTTGTCCTCCCAAGAGGATTGCCGGTGGCCAAAAAAGCCGCATCCTTCGCCGCCCTTGGTGGCCTGGTATTTTCCACCGACGCAGGTCGTCATTGCCCGGAATGCAGTAAGCCGGTGGACGCCTGTATCTGCAAACAAACCGTGATCCCGGCCGGGGACGGCATTGCCCGCGTGCGTCGCGAGAGCAAGGGCCGTGGCGGCAAGACGGTGACCACCATTACCGGCGTGCCATTGGCCGAAGACGCCCTCAAGGAGCTGGCGACAACGTTGAAGAAACGTTGCGGCACCGGTGGGGCGTTGAAGGACGGGATCATCGAAATCCAGGGCGATCATGTCGAGCTACTCTTGGCTGAACTGATCAAGCTCGGTTTCAAGGCGAAGAAGTCCGGCGGCTAGCAGCCTCTGTGAAAACCACCTGCGGCTTGATCCGGCTCTGAAATGCTCAGCGCCGGCGTCGTCTCCATGGTTTTCACAGAGCCTGTTCATACCGGTTTCTAAACTACACGCGGTCAGCGCGGTCTACCGCCGCGCTGACGAATCGTCATTTTCATTCTTTAGACTGCGCCGGCCTGCGATCAGGCGACGCACTATGACTTCTTTATAGGGGACTTCGATGTCCGTACGACGCACACGTAAAGACGATGGCAGCCAATGGACAGTTGCGGACAGCCGCAGCGTTTACGGGATTCGCCATTGGGGGGCCGGGTATTTCGCGATCAATGACGCCGGTCGCGTCGAAGTTCGTCCGAACGGCCCGAGCAGTTCGCCTATCGACCTGTTCGAACAAGTCGACCAACTGCGCAAGAGCGGCTTGTCCCTGCCGTTGCTGGTACGTTTCCCCGACATCCTGCAAGACCGTGTCCGTCAGCTGACCGGTGCTTTCGACTCGAACATCGAGCGCCTGGAATACCAGAGCAAGTACACCGCGCTCTACCCGATCAAGGTCAACCAGCAAGAAGCGGTGATCGAGAACATCATCGCCACCCAGAACGTTTCCATCGGTCTGGAAGCCGGCTCCAAGCCTGAGCTGCTGGCGGTGCTGGCGCTGGCGCCGAAGGGCGGCACCATCGTCTGCAACGGTTACAAGGACCGCGAGTTCATCCGTCTGGCGCTGATGGGCCAGAAGCTCGGCCACAACGTGTTCATCGTGATCGAGAAAGAATCCGAAGTCGGCCTGGTGATCGAAGAAGCCGCCTCGCTGAAGGTCAAGCCACAGGTCGGTCTGCGCGTGCGCCTGTCGTCGCTGGCGTCCTCGAAGTGGGCGGACACCGGTGGCGAGAAATCCAAATTCGGTCTGTCGGCGGCGCAACTGCTGTCGGTGGTCGAGCGCTTCCGCGCTGCCGGCCTCGATCAGGGCATTCGCCTGCTGCACTTCCACATGGGTTCGCAGATCGCCAACCTGGCTGACTACCAGCACGGTTTCAAGGAAGCGATCCGTTACTACGGCGAGCTGCGCAACCTTGGCCTGCCGGTCGATCACATCGACGTCGGCGGTGGTCTGGGTGTCGACTACGACGGTACTCACTCGCGCAACGCCAGTTCGATCAACTACGACATGGACGACTACGCCGGTGTCGTGGTCGGCATGCTCAAGGAATTCTGCGACGCGCAGAGCCTGCCGCATCCGCACATCTTCTCCGAAAGCGGCCGCTCGCTGACCGCCCACCACGCGATGCTGGTGGTGCAGGTGACCGACGTCGAGAAACACAACGACGAAATCCCGCTGATCGAAAACAAGGAAAACCTGCCGGAAACCGTGCAGTGGCTGGTGGACCTGCTCGGCCCGACCGACATCGAGATGGTCACCGAGACTTACTGGCGCGCCACGCACTACATGAGCGACGTGGCTTCGCAGTACGCTGACGGCAAACTGACCCTGGCGGAAAAAGCCCTGGCCGAGCAGTGCTACTTCGCTGTGTGCCGGCGCCTGCACAACTCGCTGAAGGCGCGTCAGCGTTCGCACCGTCAGGTGCTCGACGAACTCAACGACAAGCTGGCCGACAAGTACATCTGCAATTTCTCGGTGTTCCAGAGCCTGCCGGACACCTGGGCGATCGATCAGGTGCTGCCGATCATCCCGTTGCATCGTCTGGACGAAGAGCCGCTGCGTCGCGCTGTGCTGCAAGACTTGACCTGCGATTCCGACGGCAAGATCAACCAGTACGTCGACGAGCAGAGCATCGAGACCAGCCTGCCAGTGCACGGTCTGAACGAAGGTGAAGACTACCTGCTGGGCGTGTTCCTGGTCGGCGCCTATCAGGAAATTCTCGGCGACATGCACAACCTGTTCGGTGACACCGACTCGGTGAACATCTACCAGAACGCCGATGGCAGCGTGTACCACGCCGGCATCGAGACCCACGACACCATCGAAGACATGCTGCGTTATGTGCACTTGTCGCCGGAAGAACTGATGACCCACTACCGCGACAAGTGCGCCAGTGCCCGTATCAGTGCCAGCGAGCGCACGCAGTTCCTCGATGCCTTGCGTCTGGGTCTGACCCGCTCCTCCTACCTGTCTTCCTGAGTCAGGTCTGTTGCACCGGGTTGTCTGAAATTTTTCCGCAAACTGCGGAAAATTCGGATGACCCGGTGGGACATCTCCCAAATTCCCCGCGAAAAGACTGCATGACATCGCCCGTGAAGTCATCCGGTCTGCTTTTCGCGTAGGTCATTTCCTAAGTTGTACTTCAGCTCTCTACTCGGCCATGGCTCTCGGCGAGAATCCCCGGCCGTCCCTCCTGTAGAGATCCGCCCATGTTCGAATCAGTCAACGAGCCGTCGTTTCGTCTCGATGTAGCGGGGCTGCCCGACCCCTTCGAGGTGCTGGCCTTTACCGGGAGTGAGGGCATCAGCGAACCCTTCGTTTTTGCAATCGATCTGTTGATCGATGATCCGCAACTGGACCTTGCCGGTCTGCTTTTCCGCTCGGCGTTCCTGCAGTTCGGCCCCCTGCACAATGGCTTGAGCGGACAATTGCAGAGTCTTGTCCAGCACGAGCACGCTGAGGGTTGCCGCTTGTGTCGGGTGACGCTGGGGCCGAAGCTGAGTTGCCTGGCGCTACGGTTCAGCCAGCGGATTTTCAGCAGCCAGTGCGTGCCGCAGATCCTCGCTCAGGTGCTCAAGGAGCACGGGATCATCGGTGGGCAACGACGCTTTGATTTGCACTGCGATTACCCGGTGCGCACTTTTTGTACCCAGTACTGCGAATCGGATCTGCAGTTTGTGCAACGCCTGTGCGCGCAGGCCGGGATTCATTACTACTTCGAGCACCGGCCCGACGGGCACTGTGTGGTTTTCGCCGATGATCCTGCGCGCTTGCCCGTGGCGGGTGTGGCGTCTGTGGACACGGGCGCGAGTGCGGCGACGGTAAGACGCTGGCAGATAGAGATGAATGCGCCGGATGCGGGCGCGCATCCCGCCCGGATCGGCAAAGCTTACGGCCACAGCGATCTGCCGACCTTGCGCAGCGCGCAGTGGCTGGCGCTGACCGAACATCCGTTTACCGAGTGCAACCGCCGCTGGTTGCTGAGCCGGATCGAGCATCGTGCTGACCCCGCCAGCGAGCCCTCTTACAGCAATCGGATCGTTGCCGCCGCCCAGGCGCCACTCCCCCCGCTGGCGAGCACTTGTACCCGACCGCGGATGCACAGCCTGCAACGTGCCTGGGTGGTGACGGTCGATGAACCACAACCTGACGACCTGCGACCGGTGGCCGTGCAGTTTGACTGGCTTTACCAGGGCGAAGGCGCTGCCGCCAGCCACTGTTGGCTGCCGCTGGCGGCGGCGTTGAGCGACACGTCGCTGGCATCGTTGCGTGAAGGGGTCGAAGTGGTGGTGAGTTTTCATGAGGGCGATCCGGATCAACCGGTGATCAGTGGTGTGCTGCAGGAACCGGCGGTGATCGAAGACGTCGACGAGTCATTGGCGCTGCCGGACGTGCTGGCGAGTGCGGGTCTGGCGCAATGGCTCCAGTCCGCCGAACCGCTGTTGCTGTTGTGCCTGTTGCCCGGCGGCGGCAGTTACAACCACTGCACGGCGTCGATCTGCAGTTGCCGACTGGTCGCGTCGCTGGATCAGGGCGGCGCCACTTGAGCGGCGTCGGGTTTGCCCAGCAGGCACAGTGGCTGTTGCTCGACGGCACCGACGCGCAGCAGGCGTTGGCGACACTGCGTCAGGGGTTCGCCGGAGTACGTTGCACGCGGCTGCTCGAGGGCACCGAGTTTCAAGTGGTGAGCGAGTACGGGCCGCTGCTGGTCGAGTTGCACGAGAGTCCGGCACTGGCTGCGCTGTGTCACCGCGATCCGCAGACCTGGCGCGGTCTGCTGCTGGCCAGCGATGCTTCGCAGCAGACACTTCTGAACCACCTGCGCCGGATGCTCAGCGTTTCGTTCGGGCTCAACCACCGTGCCTTGCTCGGTTACTACAACCGGCAGACAGCGAGTTATTTCTTCGATGCCTGTGATGCCGCCGACTTGAGCCGCTGGCTCGGGCCGATCCGGCTGATGCGCTGGTTCGGTGGCACCTGGGCCGACCTCGCCATCGGCAGTCAGGGCTGGCAGCAACTGCGCAATCCGCAGTGGGCGGTCGAGCCGTTGGGGATCGACGAAAGCCTTACCCATCGTCAGCGCGAACGTTTGCAAAGTTGCCTGTTGGAACACCACATCTGGCGCTGGTGCCAATCACTCGGAACCGACTACACGCGGATGGCCTCCCATGTGCAGGAGGGGCTGACGCTGGGTTTCAGTGACCGAACCGTGCTGGATGGCTGGTTGTGGCTACGCTTGCAGCATCCCCGAGCGGGATTGCCAGGCGTGCCGGACGGGCTGACCCAGCAGGAACGGCTCGACCATGTGCGGCGACAGTGGCAGAACGATCAATCTTGAGGTGCGACACCATGACAAATCCTCTGTGGCAGCGGTTCGGCGCAGTCCTCGGCGGGTTTCTGCTGCTGGTGCTGACGGGATGTTCCCCGGTCAAGGTGCTCAATGCACTGACCCCCGACGACACGTTCCACAAAACCGCCGGGATTGCCTATGGCGATGATCCTCGACAGAAACTCGACGTCTACGTGCCGCGCCAGCTGCTGGAGGACGCGCCGGTGGTGGTGTTCTTCTACGGCGGCAGCTGGAACAGCGGTGAGCGTGGCGATTACGCGTTTGTCGGCGAGGCGCTGGCGTCGCGGGGAATTGTCGCGGTGCTGGCGGATTATCGGCTGTACCCGCAAGTGCGCTATCCGCTGTTTCTTGAAGACTCGGCGCGGGCGGTGGCCTGGACTCGCGCGCATATCCGCGAGTTCTCCGGCAACCCACAACGCCTGTATCTGATGGGCCACAGTTCCGGCGCCTACAACGCCGCGATGCTGGCGCTGGACCCTGGCCTGCTCGGTGCAGTGGGCATGTCGTCGAAAGACCTCAGCGGCTGGATCGGCCTGGCCGGGCCGTATGACTTTTTGCCGATCAACAATACCGACGTGCGCCCGGTGTTTTTCTGGCCGGACTCACCGCCGCAATCGCAGCCGATCAACCACGTCAGGGCGGGCGAGCCTCCGGCACTGCTGATCGCCGCGACCAAGGACAATCTGGTCAACCCGATGCGCAACACCGCCGGCCTCGCGAAAAAACTGCGTGAGGCCGGCGTGCCGGTGCAGGATCTGTATTACTCGCGCCCCAATCATGTGACGCTGGTGGCAACCCTGTCGCGGCCGCTGCGGCGGCTGGCGCCGGTACTCGATCAGGTCGTGGCGTTCGTCAAACACACGCCGACTCAGTGAGTGGCGCCGCTGAACCAGCCGTCGTTGCGCCGCAGCCACAGGGCGAAGGCGCCGAGGGTCAGGCTGCGCAAGACCATGAACAGCAGGAACGTTATCCACAGCCCATGATTGCCCAGCCCTTGCAGGGCCCAGGCGAATGGCAGCAGCAGGGCGATGGTCAGCAGCATGCCGTTGCGCATTTCCCGGGCACGGGTGGCGCCGATGAACAGACCGTCGAGCAGGTAGCTCCAGACCGCAATCAGCGGCAACACCGCCAGATACGGCAGGTAGATGAACGCGGTGTCGCGCACGCTCTGGATGTCGGTCTGCATCTCGATGAACAAGTGCCCGCCCAACAGAAACAGCGCGGCGAAACCGAGGCTGGCCAGCAGCGACCAGCCGCCGGCCACCACCAGCGAGCGGCGCAGGGCGAGCCGGTCGCGGGCGCCGATGGCGTGGCCGCACAAGGCTTCGACCGCATGGGCCAAGCCGTCCAGCGCATGCGCGGTCAACAGCAGGCCATTGAGCAGCAAGGCATTCGCCGCCACTGTGGCATCGCCCAATCGCGCGCCTTGCACGGTGATCAGGAAAAACACCGATTGCAGCGCCAGGCTGCGAATGAAAATGTCACGGTTGACCGCCAGCAGCGGGCGCCAGCTCTGCCACACCTTCAGCGCTGCCCAGGCGATGTGCCCGGGATAGGCGCGCAATGCGCCACGGGTCAGCCACAGGCCGAGCAGGGCGCCGCTCCACTCGGCGATCACCGAGGCCCGGGCCGAGCCGACCACCCCCCATTCCAGCCCTATCACGAACCACAGGTTGAGAGCGATGTTGATCAGGTTGGTGGTCAGCAGAATCGCCAGTGGCGCCCGTGCATTCTGGGTGCCGAGAAACCAGCCGACCAGGGCGTAACTGGCCAGCGCTGCCGGCAAGCCGAATAGCCGGGTGTGGAAGAACTCGCGGGTCAGTTGATCGAGTTCTGCCGATGGCTGCATGAAATGCAGGGCCACGCCGCTCAACGGCACGCCGAGAGCGCCGAGCACGATCGCCAGTCCCAGCGCCAGCAGCAAACCCTGCAACAGAATCTGCCGTAACGCCGCGCCATCGCTGCGCCCGGCCGCCTGAGCGGCAAACCCGGTGGTGCCCATGCGCAGAAAACCCATGGCCCAGGCAAGAAAAGTGTAGAGGCTGGCACCGACTGCCACCGCGCCCAACTGATGAGCGTGGGGCAGGTGGCCGATGACGGTGCTGTCGACCAGCGCCACCAGCGGTACGGAAATATTCGAAAGAATCATCGGCGCAGCGAGCGCCCAGACCTTGCGGTGAGTCGGGCGGTCGCGCCAGTCGGCAATCAGGTTGGACATGCGGGCTCCTTGGGGGAGCGGGGATTGTAGCGATTCATGCGATCAATTGTGGGAGCGGGCTTGCTCGCGAAGGCAGTGTGTCAGTCAAAACAGCTTTTACTGATCTGACGCTTTCGCGAGCAAGCCCGCTCCCACAGGGGAAGAGAGGTGTCAGTGGATAATCCAGCTCAACAACCACAACCCCAGCAGCAACCAGATGATCCCGGCAATGATCGACGCATTCATGAACGCGCGAATCGCCGACCACAGCAGCATCAAGCCGACAATCAGCGCGAGGATGCTGATGATCGAGGTGTCCATGCCCAAGGTCTTGGCCAGACCGTCGACAAAGTTGCCGCCGGCATGGCTCAGCACATTGAACAGGCCACTGAGGCCATCAACGATAAAGCGGATGACCGAACCGAGCGCCTGGCCGAGCCATTCGAAAAAGCTTTCTACCTGCATGTGTGCATCCTGATGAAAGAGCTGAGCCTTGGGCCACAACGCAGGTGGCCGAGTTCCCTGCAACTATAGAGGGTTTGCCTCAATCCTGTGTGGGAGCGACGCGTGCCCCTTGCCTTCGTTTGGCATCCCCCCGAAGCTATACGCCTTCAGGAGAACCCGATGAACCTTGTTGAACTGACCGAACGCCTGCACGCCATTCGCGACCGCAATGACTGGCGGCAATTTCACAGCCCGAAAAACCTCGCCATGGCTGCCAGCGTGGAAATGTCCGAGCTGGTGGAGATCTTCCAGTGGCTGACTGAAGACCAGTCGCGCCAGTTGCCGGCGGACAAACTGGCGCATGCCGGGCAGGAAGTCGGCGACATCGTCTTGTATCTGTTGCTGCTGTGCAGCGAGTTGGGGCTGGACATGAATGAAGTGGTGCGCAACAAGCTCGCCGACAGCGAACGGCGGTTCAGCTGATGAGCGACCGGCATTTCGATCAGTTGGCGACCCGTTTCGCCGAAAAAATCTATGGCGGTGCCAAAGGTGCGATTCGCCTCGCAGTATTGCAGGCCGATCTTGCCGAAGCGTTGCCGGATCGACCGTTGCGCGTGCTGGACATCGGCGGCGGTCTGGGCCACATGTCGCTGTGGTTGGCCGAGCGCGGCCATCAGGTGACCTTTACCGAACCGGCTGAGCCGATGCTTGAGGGCGCCCGTCAGCGCTTCGCCGAAGCCGGGCAGAGCGCAACGTTCATTCAGGCGCCGTGGCAGGAGCTGCTCGGTCAGCTCACCGAGCCCTACGATCTGGTGATCTGCCACGCGGTGCTCGAATGGCTGGCCGAACCGCATGCGATCCTGCCGGTGCTGCATCAACTGACCAAGCCCGGTGGCTGGTTGTCACTGGCGTTCTATAACCGCGATGCGCTGATCTACCGCAACCTGCTCAAAGGCCATTTCAAGAAAATGCGCAAGAACACCCTGGCCGGGGAAAAGCAGAGTCTGACCCCGCAACAGCCGCTCGATCCACGAGAATTGGCAACGCAACTCGAAGGGTTGTGGCAGGTCGAAAGCCAGAGCGGGATCCGGGTTTTCCACGACTACATGCCGGTGGAATTCCAGGCTCGCGCCGAACTGGTGGATTTGCTGGAGATGGAGCTCGCTCACCGTCGCCACCCAAGCTTCGCCGGGCTTGGGCGTTACTTGCACTGGATCTGCCGGCCGATCTGATCGGAGCACCACATGAAAGCTCAATCCGGGTTATTGCTGATCTGTCTGGGGTTGGCTGCCTGCCAGGGCAGCAACCCGTACGTAGCGCAATCGCGGCCCTTGCCACCGGCGCCGCCTCAAGCCGCCAACACCTTTGATCGCAGCGCCTATCCGGCGCCGCCGCGTGATTACGGGCGCTATCGCAGCTGGGCCTGGCTCAACGGCCAGTTGCCGCCGGGCACGGCCTGGGCCGATTCGGCGCAAGTGGCCGAAGCGGTGAGCAATGCACTGGATCAGCGCGGGTTGCGGCCGTTGCACGACAACCGTCCGGCCGACCTGCTGGTCAGCGCCAGTCTGCGTCTGGAAACCCGCTTGCGTCAGGTGCAGGACGATTACGGTTACGGTGGATACAGTGGCTATGATCGCTACGGGCGCGGTTACGGCATGTACAACAGCGTGCCGATTGTTCGCACTTATCAGGAGCAGGTCGTGGTGGTGCAGGTCAATCTGTTCGACGCAGTCACCGGTCAACCGGTGTGGAGCGCCAGCGGCGAGACCGCCAATCAGGGCAGCCAGCTCGAACGCACCGATGCGATTCGCGAGGCTGTGGAAAAAGCCATGTCGGCCTATCCTCCGAGCTAGTCTGTATGTGAGAACGCATCGCAGGTTTATGCCTTCAACCGGAGAAAACCCATGTTCCGCCGTCTCGCTTTACTGGCCATGGCCGCACTGCTCAGCGCCTGCGCTGCCAACCAGGTCAATCACGACTTCGATGCCAGCCGCGACTTTGCCGCCTATCGCAGCTGGAACTGGAAAGAACCCGCGCTGCAATACCGCCCCGATGATCCACGGATCAAGAGCGACCTGACCGAACAACGCATTCGCCAAGCCGTCAGTGATCAGCTCGACCAGCGTGGTTTGCGTCCTGCGGCAGCGGGCACCAAGGGTGACCTGAGCGTGCAAGCCTATCTGATCGTCGAGGATCGCCAGCAGCAAGTCACCACCAACTACGGCGGCGGTTGGGGCGGCCCGTGGAACGGATACTGGGGCGCACCGATGTACAACGAAACCCGCAACATCACCTACAAAGTGGCGACCATCCAGATCGACCTGCTCGACGGCAAGGACGGCAAACTGGTGTGGCGCGGCAGCGACGAGCAGATGCTCAGCAGCACGCCGAACCCTGAGGATCGCAGCAAAGCGATTCGCGAGACAGTCAGTCGTATCCTGGCCAACTATCCACCGCGCTAAGACGTCGAGACTGACCAGCTCCCACAGTGGTTTTATGGCGCACGAAATGGCGCGCTGCGACTAGCGCCGTCTACACTCAACTGCACCCATGGAGGCAGCGCCCGGCACAGGGCCGGCAAAGGAGTGCGCGATGTCGCCCCGTTCGCAATTCAACAGCCCGGCGCGGCAACGCGGGGCTATCGGGCTGATGGCGGCAGTCACCCTCAGCCTGGCAGTGGTATTGATGTTGCTCGTGGTCGATACCGGCCGGTTGTACATGGAACAACGCAAGCTGCAGCGGGTGGTGGATAACGCCGCGCTGGAAGCGGTCAGTCGCGGTGGCACCTGTCTGCCCGGTCTGACGGCCGCGACCTACGCCGGACAAAGCGCCGTGCGTAACGGCTACACCGTCGATGCCAGCGACACCCTTGTTACCACTTGCGGCACGCTGGTGACCGCCGCCACAGGCTTGCGCACCTTCACGGTAGACGCCACTCAAGCCGCTGCCGTGAAAGTCGCCGCCAGCCGCACCGTCATCACCAGCATTGCCGGCGGCGTGCAGGCGTTGTTCAGCGGGACGCCGGTGAGCCTCAACACGACGCTCAATGCCTCTGCCGTCGCCGCGAAGCCACAGCCGACCGTCGCGCAATTGAACATCCGCAGTACGCTGGCGAGCATCAACACGGCTCAGTCGAACATTCTCAATCCGCTGTTTTCATCGCTGCTCGGCGGTAACGTCAACTTGACCGCGCTGGGCTGGAACGGTTTGCTCAATACCAACGTCAACCTGCTCAGTTACCTCAATCAACTGGCGATCAATCTCAACGTGGCCGCCGGCAATTACACCCAGTTGCTCAACACCCAGGCTACCGTCACGCAGCTGATTCAAGCCGCCGCCACCGTGGTGCAACTCAACGGCGCGACCGCCGACGTGATCACCGCACTGGGCCAGCTGCAAATCGCCGCGATCAATGCCGCGCCGGTCAAGCTCGGCGACATCCTGCAACTGCAGACCGGTACCACTGCGGCGGGGCTGGATGCCAACCTGCAATTGCTGCAACTGGTGCAGGCCGTGGTGCAACTGGCCAACAGCAACAGCGCGGTGTCCGCCACGGTGCCGATCAGCGTACTGGGGCTGGCGAACGTCACGGTGCGAGTCAAAGTCATCGAGCCGCCGCAGTTCTCCGCGATCGGTGATCCGGCGCTGGCCAAGGCCAACCCGACGGGACCGAACCGGATTTATGTGCGCACGGCGCAGATTCGCACGATGCTGTCGGTGAATCTGCCGGTGCTGTCCGGGGTGACCGGTCTGGTCAATGCGGTACTGGGGCTGGTCGGAACTTTGACCCCGACCCTGAATGCTCTGCTGAGCCTCAACCTGGTAGCGACTCTCAATTCGGTCGGCTGTCTGCTAGGTGCCGGTTGCCAACAACTCGACCCGCTGCTATTGCCGTCCCCGGAAATCGATATCGCCCTGGATGCCGGTGGTGCCATCAGCTACGTCACTGATTACAGCTGCCCGACGGGTACCACGGGCACCAAGAGCCTGACTGCGCACACCATCACCTCGATTGCCGATCTGAAGGTTGGCAAGATTGACCCGACCAATGCCTTTTCGTCGTCCGCGGAACCCACCGTTACGCCGCTGCCTCTTGTGGATCTGGGCACCGTGACCTGCCACAAGATTCTCGGGATCGGCAGCTGCGACGAGAGCACGCATGTGCAATACGGGGCCGGCGGGATTGCGATCATGGTCAACACCAGCGTGGCTCAGAATACTCAGGACCTGGTGTTTTCCAGCGCGACCCCATTCGCGACGCCGCCCAACCTGAAGCTGCCCCCCAGTGTGATTTCCGCTGCGCCATCGAGCAACATCGTCAACAGCCTGGCCAGCACGCTGGCGGGGATCAATCTGATTGTTTATCAACCTTTGGGCAGCAACCCCCTGGGCGCCATCGTTACAGGTGTGGCCAGTCTGATCAGCAGCGTTACCACCATTCTTCAGCCATTGATTACCAACCTGCTCAGCCCTCTGCTCGACCCCTTGCTGAACAATCTGCTCAATAGCCTGGGCATCAATCTGATGGACGTCGATGTGGGCGCCAACATGACCTGCGGCCAGACCGGCAAAGCCTATCTGGTGATCTAGGCGTCCGGCGCCAGTGGCAGCTCGATGCAGAAGCGTGCGCCTTCCACCGAGTTGCGCACGCTCAAATGGCCGCCCATGTTCTCGATGATGCCGTAGCTGACCGACAGACCCAGCCCGGTGCCGACGCCCACCGGTTTGGTGGTGAAGAACGGTTCGAAAATCCGTTCCAGCAGCCGTGGATCAATGCCACCGCCGTTGTCCTCGACCCACAGCCGTACCTTCTGATCATCACGTTCGGCGTAGATCGAGATCCACGGCTTGAACGTCGAATCCTTCTCGCGTTTGCTCAGCAACGCATCGCGGGCATTGACCATCAGATTGATCAACACCTGCTCCAGTTGATCGACAAACCCGCGCACCTGCACCACAAACGCGGTTTCGCTGATCCGCAGATCCACGCCTTTGCCGCGCATGCCTTCGGCCAGCAGCGACAGCGTGCCCTCGATGGCCGAGGCCGGGTTGAACAGTTGCTGTTCGATCTCCGAACGGCGGCCGAACACGCGCATGTGATCCACCACTTTCGCCGCGCGTTCGACCTGCGCATCGATACGATTGAGCTTGTCGGTGAGGTAATCAATCTGCACATCGCCATTGCCCAGGCGCTTGAGCACGTTGACGATGGCCATGCGCATCACGTTCAGCGGCTGATTGATTTCGTGCGCCAGTCCCGTGGCCATTTCGCCGAGGGTGGCCATTTTTGCGCTTTGTGTCAGTTGCTGCTGCGAGCGACGCACTTCGGTGTTGTCGCGGCCCACTGCCTGTACCTCGATCAACTGCCCGTGTTCGTCGAACACACCGCGATCCGACCACACCCACCATGCATGTTCGCGCCCCGGCAGTTGCAGGCTGATTTCCGCGGTGCTCACTGGCAGGTCCGGGGTCAACAGGGACACGCGATGCTTGAACGCGCTACGTTGCTCGTCGGACATCCAGCCGCCCAGATCGACCCCCGGCAAGTCCTGCGGGGTGCATTCCAGATAATTCGCCAGTGGCCGGTTGCCGAAGGTCAGGGTCAGATCAGGTCGATACCGGCAGATCATTGCCGGTGAGTCTTCCACCAGAATCCGATAGCGCTCTTCGCTTTGTCTCACTTGTTCGGCGGCTTGCGTCGCCTCGGTGACGTCCAGCCACAAGCCGACGGCTTCGACCGGCAGGCCGAGATCGTTGCGCAGCAATCTGGCCTCATCGAGCAGCCAGTGATAAACCCCGCGACTGTCGCGCAACCGATAACGCGTACTCACCGAGCCCTCGCGCAGCAGTTGGCGGGTGCGCTGGAAATACCCGTCGCGATCTTCGGGGTGAATCATTTCGACCAGTGCGCTGGCGCTGCAATCGGCCAGGCTCCAACCCAACAACGGTTGCAGGCTGGCGCTGAAAAAGGCCGGCACCAAAGCCCCCTCGAGGTAGTGCTGCACGTAAATCACCGCCGGAGAACTGGCGATCAGGTTGTCCAGCCGTGCGTGCGCCGCGGCGGCGAGTTGCTGCTGGTTCTTGATGTCGCTGATGTCGAGCATGAAACCGATCAGCCGGCGCTGTTCGCCGTTACCGCTGGTCTGACCCTGCAGGCGATACCACGTCGAGGTTTGCCCGGCCTCCGGTCGGTTGAGGCGTACACACAGCGTCAGCGGCTCGCCCTGTTGCTGCAAGGCCTGCAGACGACTGCGCACCTCATCGCGGTCGGCGGGATGAAGCTGCGCCAGCCAGTCTTCGACTGCCAGCCGCGAGTTGCTCAACTGCAGGGCGCTGGTCAGTGAGGGGGCCAACTGGATCTCGCTGCCGTCAGCCTGAATTTCCCACCAGCCGGTGCCGAGCAGCGTCTGCAAGGATTCCAGGCGCTCCAGTTGCAGGTGATGTTGCTGCTCACGCAAACGCCCGAGCAACGGGCCGGCGAGGGCACTGGTCAAGGCCATCCAGTCCCGGTCCTTGAGGTACGGCGCGGCCGAATCCACCGCAAAAAAACCGCACAGCAGCCAGGCCACCACGCCGCGTTCATCACTGTAGGGCACGGCCAACCCTTCGCCATTGCCGAACACGGCTTGCACCCGCGCATGTTCGTCAAGGCCATGCTGCGCACCGATCCGCTGCGGCGCGCTGCCGCTCAGGCTGTCCAGTGACGTGCCCAGACGCTGGCCGTCCTCCCAGAGTGTGGGCGCATCGTAGGCGCTGAACTGACGATAGATCTGCCAGCCTTGTGTCTGCTCGTCGAGCAGCGCCAGACCGAGGCAGGGGATATGCCAGCGCTGGGCGATCAGTTGCAGTTGTTCGCTGACGACCTGCGGCAGGCGACTCAGGCCGCAGATGCGCACCTGCTCGCTGATTTGTCCGCCGATCAACTGGCTGGCTTCGCGATGACGGGACTGCTGGCGTTCGAGCAACAGGTCGGCGATGTCCAGCAGTTGCATCAGCCAGCCGTTGCCCGACGGCTGCACCCAGCCGCGCAGGTGCAGAATCTGATCGCCGAGACCGGGGAAATCCAGATCGAACATTTGCCCCTGCCAATCTGCCGGGCGGCCGTGGATCGCCAGTGTGCTGTGTGGCAGCAGGCAGGCACGCAACGGTAACGGCGGCTCATGCGGGGGTTGTTGCGCGAGCAGGTGGCGCAGCGGGCCGGCCATTTGCAGCACGCCGCCGTCGTCGTCCAGATACACATGCAGGCCGACCGGCGGCGTCCCGAGCAGGTTGGGCAGGTCGAGGGCGGCGGTCGGTGCGCGCTTGAGCAAACGCCCGAAGAGATTGTCGCCGGCCGTCAAAATTGCAGGCTCGAAATGGCGGTCAGATTGGGCGGCAGGTTCGGCACCGTGCCTATCCCCGGCAGTACCAGAAAGGGGATGACCTGATTCAGCTTGCTGACCGGGTATTTCACCGAGACGGTCAGCGTGCCATTGGGCCCATAGGCACTGCCGGTGTTATAGACCGCATTGGTATCGACTCCGATTACCAGATTGAAGGCCGGCGGCACCCAGGACAATTGCTGGGTGAGCGCGGCGTTTGCGGTGTTCACCACCACCGTTGAATAGTTGGGAGTGTTCGGATCGACCTGTACGCTGCGGCGGATCGCCTCGGATGTGGCTTCGTTGAACGATTGCATCATCACGAATGGCAGGCTGTAGCTGACCAGACCGTAAAACACCGCAAAAAAGATCACGAATACCAAGGCGAACTCAATCGCCACCGCGCCTTTTTGCGACTTGCGAAAGCCGGTTTTCATGAGTGCGTCTACCCTGACAGTCACTGCGTAGTATCAGCATAGAATCATTCAGCCAAAACGGACGGTTTTTACCGAATGCTCAGCTTCACCCTTCTTGTCTGGCTGGCCATGTGTGCCGCCTTCGACGCCCGCCAGCGGCGTATTCCTAACGTTCTGACACTCGGTGCAGGTGCGCTCGCGCTGGGGTATTTGCTGTGGACCGGCAACACCTGGCTCGGCGCCGATGCGGAGCAGGGTGGTTGGGCTTTTCTGATTGCGCTGGTGCTAACGCTACCGGGGTATTTCATGGGGCGCATGGGGGCCGGCGATGTGAAATTAATGACAGTACTGGGGCTTGCGACGGACGGTCTGTTCATTCTTGGCGCGTTTATCGGCGCCGGCCTGGCGAGTTTGATCTGGCTGCTGATAGCGCCAAGACTCTGGCTGCATATGAGTCAACGAGTTAGAGAACATCTTCGTTATCTGGAGCCGGAAAAGTCAAAAAAGCTGCCATTTGCACCGTTTGTGCTGATCGGTGTATTGCTTTCGATACATTGGATCCATTAGTCGCCAGATGCCACTAGTCCTATGTACATAGTCGGAAAGTGCGTCTACTTTCAAATGAGCAGGTTATACAGCCAAAGTCTGGCAGTACAGGAATGGTCAGCTTTGGCCTACGGCATGGAGTGGCACGTGAACAAGCTTACGTCTGCGATAAAAGTCCTCGTGGTTGACGATCAGCCCTTGATCGTGGAGGAGTTGTGCGAGTTTCTCGAAAGCAGCGGTTACCGCTGCGTACCCTGTGAATCCAGTCAGCAGGCGATCGCGCGCTTCAGTGAAGATGCTGATATCGGCCTGGTGCTGTGCGACCTGCACATGCCGGACATGGATGGCATCGAGCTGGTGCAGGCGCTGCAGCGGATCTGCGGCAAGCACCGGGTGTTCGAGGCGATCATGCTCACCGGGCGCGCCGATAAGCAGGACGTGATCAAGGCGTTGCGTGCCGGAATTGCCGATTACTATCAGAAGCCGATTGTTTTGACGGAATTGCTCGAGGGCTTGCAGCGTCAGGAGCAGGCTTTGCACGAACGGCATAAAAATGTGCAGTTGGGGCATTTGAATCAGAAGCTGCAATTTTTGTCCGAGTCGATTGATGACCTTTATCAGGATCTCGACAAGGTTCGGCGCAGTCCGGCGGCGGTGGTTCGTGATGTGATGGGCGGGGAAGCGCCTGACAGCGAGCAGCAGGAAATGCCGGAGATCTTTCAACAACTGTCGCCACGCCAGCTCGATGTGGCGCGGTTGGTGGGCAAGGGGCAGACCAATTATCAGATTGCCTGTGAGTTGGGGATTACTGAGAACACAGTGAAGCTTTATGTGTCGCAGGTTTTGCGGTTGACGCATATGCATAACCGGACGCAGTTGGCGTTGGCGTTGTCTCCCGGTGGGTCGGCTTTGCGGCAGCGGGTGACGGCGCATTGACCTTGGCGGCCTGTGGGCCGGCCATGTTCATGGGGGGGGGGTTGGGGGGATCCGTTGCTGCGGGTGTTGCGGCTGGTGGTTTCGCCCTGACGGCGAGTCACTTTTTCCAGACGCCGAAAAAGTAACCAAAAAGGCTTGCTCCTGCGTTCGGCCCGCTCGCTGGGGCTCGGGGTCCCTTCGCTTCGGGATTGATCCGGGGGCAGCGCCTACGGTTTGCTTCGCTGCACCTCCTCTCGCTGTGTTTGGCTGCGCCAAACGGTCGCTGCGCTCCCACCCCCGGATCAATCCCTCCACTCAGCCTTCCGACGTCGCCCGTGGATCAAGATCAAGATCAAGAGCTGCAGCCGAGCTTGCGCTCATCCTGTTGAGTGGGGCGGCTTCGCCGCATGGTGTGTGCGCTTGCTAAATTGTAGGAGCCAGCCTGCTGGCGATGGCGGCCTCACAGCCGCCCAGCCTCCACAGGACACACCCCATCCCATTGTGGGAGCGGGCTTGCTCGCGAAGGCGGCCTGACAGCCGACCAGCCTTCACAGACCACACACCATCCCATTGTGGGAGCGGGCTTGCTCGCGAAGGCGGCCTGACAGCCGCCCAACCTCCAACAGACCACACCCCATCCCATTGTAGGAGCGGGCTTGCTCGCGATGGCGGCCTGACAGCCGCCCAGCCTCCACAGACCACACCCCATCCCATTGTGGGAGCGGGCTTGCTCGCGAAGGCGGCCTGACAGCCGCCCAACCTCCAACAGGACACACCCCATCCCATTGTAGGAGTGAGCCTGCTCGCGATGGCGGTATGGCGGCCAGCATCAAATCACTTGTTGGTCTCGATCTTGCCGCCCGCATCCGGGTCGTAGAAGTCCGGAATTTCGTATTTGTACTTTTTCAGCCAGCGCTGCATCGCCAGTTCCCGTTCAGCGGCGGTGGCGGTCTGGGTTTTTTCCGAGGCGGCTTTGTTGCGGCTTTGCAGCAGCAGCCAGCCTTCGGTTTCCTGTTGCTGCGCGGAGGCCGGGCCGGCGTCGATGGCGAAGGCGCTCAGCGGCAAGCTCAACATGCTCAGGTAGCACAGGCCTTTGAGTGCGTTCATGGCTGTCTCCTTATTTGATTGTCGACGTTTGCGGATCAGCCGCTACCGCCACTTGATTGCTGGTCGCCGGTTTCGCCGGCACCGGCGTTTTGAGTTTTTCCGCGCGTTCCTGGGCTTCGGTGAATTGCGCCGGGGTCAGTTTGGCGCGGCTGACGATTTCGGCGGCTTGTTGCCAGTTGTTCTGGTACAGCAGCAATGACACCAGGTTCATCGTTGCCAGTTGATTGTTCTGCTTGAGTTCGATGGCGGTGAGGAATTCGAAGCGGGCGTCTTCGAGGCGCAGTTGGTTGAGGTAGACCACGCCGAGGTCGTTGCGGATTTTTTCGTCGGTGGGGGCCAGGCGTGCGGCGCGTTGCAGGTGGGCCTGGGCCTGGCCGTTGTCGCCGCGGGCGGCGTAGAGCTGGCCCAGGCCGTGTTCGGCTTCGGCGGTCAGGCAGCCGCCGAGCAAACCGCGGTACAGCGGCTCGGCTTCGCTGCGGCCGAGCAGGCGGTAGACCTTGGCTTTGCGCAGGCGCACTTCGCTCAAGTTGTCGGGCATGCTCTGCAGGTTGGCGAGGCTGGCGTGCAGTTTGCCGTCGTTGGCCAGATCGTCCGCCAGGTTCAGGGACAGCTCTTGTTCAGAGCTCAATTTGCTGCAACTGGACGGTGACAGCATTGCCGTCCACGGCGCCTGGCCGTCGGTGGCGCAACCGCCGAGCATCAACAGACTTGCCATGACAATCAGTACTTTCATCAAACGCTCTCCATGAGCCCACGTCAGTTTGCAAACGCCCTTGAAATGGCAGTGAAACCGGGACCGGCCAGAACGATCAGCAAGGCCGGAAAAAGAAACAGCATCATCACCACCGACATCTTTGCCGACATTTTCGACACGTACTCCTGCAGCCGTGTCAGGCGTCGGTCGTCGAGCAATTGCTTGAGCGACAACAGCGATTTCATCGCGCCGCCGCCCTGTTGAATCAGTTGTTGGAGGATCACGCAGGTGTCGGTGAATTCGTCCACTGCGAGCATCACGGCGGTCTTGTTGAGTTCCTGGCCGAGCTCCAGGCCCGAGTCGACGCGGCTGAGGATCAGGCGCAGTTCGGTGGTCAGTTCCGGCAGCAGTTTTTGCCCTTCGGTGCTGAGGACACGCAGCGCCTGTTCGACCGCCATGCCGGATTCGAACAGGATGCGCAGCAGCGGAATGAATGTCGAAATTTCTACGGCGATGATTTTCTGCCGGCGCGCTGCGGCGTACGCCAGCAGCCGTTTGGGCAGCAGGTAACCGGCGCCGGTGGCGAGCATCGGCACCAGCCAGCCGTTCGGCGCGTGGGGGAAGAACACTTCTCGCAAAAACAGTCCGACACCCAGCGCCAGCAGCGGAGTGCCGATCTGACACGCCGCGTACAACGAACGCTCGCTGGCGCGGCGCCAGCCGAGGCGGCTGAGCAGGGTCTGGGTTTCGCTGTCGATGCTCACCGAGCGTCGGCCAAACCGGCTGTTGCCCAAGGCGCGCAACCAGTTGCCCAGACGGCTTTCGCGCACCAGGTTGCCTTGCAGGCGTTGAGTCACCTGGCGCTCGCGGCGGCGTTCGGTCAGCAAGTGGTTGGCCACCAGCAAAAACGCACCGAGCAACAACATGAGGGCGACAAGAAAGATCATGTCAGACGCTCCGCAACATGCGCCACAGCGCAAGGCAGCCGAGCACCTGCAGCACCAGTGCGGCAATCAGCATGGTCTGGCCACCGGAGTCGTGCCACATGCCGAGCATGTAGCCGGGATTGGTCAGCATGAAGTAACTCACCAGTATCACGGGCAGCGCGCCGAGCACCCACGCGGTCATCCGGGTTTCGCCGGTCATCGCGCGCAATTGGCGAGCGCCCTGATCACGTTCGCGGATCAGTTTGATCAGGTTCTCCAGCAGCTCGCTGGCGTTGCCGCCGTAGCGGTGGTTGACCTTCAGGCCCAGAGCAAACATGCGCAGTTCGTCTTGCTCATAGAGCTCGGCGAAGTCGCTGACGGCGTCCGGCAGATTGACCCCCAGTTGCACGTTGCGTTGTACCCGGCCCATGGCAGTTTTCAGCGGATCGTCGCTGGCTTCGATTCCGCCCATGACCGCGTCGCTCAGGGTGCGGCCGGACTTGAGGCTGCGCACGGTGTGATCAAGCAACTGCGGCAGTTGCTCGATCATGCGTTTGAGCCGGCGGCGGTACAGCCACGAAATGTACAGGCGCAAAATCACCGGCGGCATGAGGAGCGCCACCAGCAATCCGAGCCAGTGGCCCAGCAGGTAACCGAGCAATATGGCGATGGCCCACAGGCTCAGCCACAGGCCGAAACGCTCGGTCGGGCGGCCCAGCCCGGCGCGCAGAAACATTCGCTCAAGGCCCACCCATCGGGTTTTTTCCACAGCGATCTGCGGTTGGCCGGCGGCGAGTCGATTGAGTACCTTTTCGTTGGCGGTCTTGTGGATGCCATGCAGGAACAGGCGGATCGACAGCCCGAGCAGAATCAGACACATGATGATGAGAATGACCGGTCCAAGCATGCTCGGTGCTCCTTGCCTTCAGCCCGGATGGGCGTCGTTGCGCAACTTGTCGCCGGCCGGGTTGACGGCTTCGCGCAGGAAGCCGAAACCGGTGCGACGGTCGAGGCGGAACAGGGTGTTGGTGACGTAGACGTCCTCGCGGATACCGACCACTTCCACCACTTCACTGACGCAGCGGCGGCCGTCGGGCATGCGGGTCAACTGAATGACCACGTCGAGCGCCGCGCAGATCATCTGGCGCAAGGTGCGTTCGGCGATCGTGCGGCCGGTAAGGCCCACCAGCGTCTCCAGTCGCAGCAAGGCATCCTGCGCGTTGTTGGCGTGCACGGTGCTCATCGAACCGTCGTGGCCGGTGTTCATTGCGGTGAGCACGTCGACCACTTCGACGCCGCGAATCTCGCCGAGGATGATCCGGTCGGGACGCATCCGCAGGGCGTTGCGGATCAGGTCGCTGGCCTTCACTTCGCCGTGGCCCTCGGCATTCGGCGGACGGGTTTCGAGGCGCACGACGTGCGGGTGGCCGAGCTGCAATTCGGCGACGTCTTCGATGGTCACCAGACGCTCATGAGGGTTGATCAACTGGCTGAGGATATTCAGCAACGTGGTTTTCCCGGTGCCGGTCCCGCCGCTGATGAGGATGTTGCAGCGCTTGCCCACGGCATCCTGGAAGAAGTCGAAGATCGCCATGTCGATCGTCTGCATGGCCATCAGGTCGGTGCTCTTGAGCATGTCCTTGCGAAACTTCCGGATCGACAGACACGGGCCGTCGAGGGCAATCGGCGGGATGATCGCGTTGACCCGGCTGCCGTCCGGGAGGCGTGCGTCGACCATCGGTGAAGACTCGTCGAGGCGTCGCCCCAGCGGTGCGAGAATTCGCTGCATGACCCGTTCGACGTGGTGCGCATCGATGAAGCGCAAGTCACTTTGATGCAGCACGCCATCGCGTTCGATGAACACCCGGTGCGGGCCGTTGACCAGAATCTCGGTCACCGACGGATCACGCAGCAACACCTCCAGCGGGCCGAAACCGGTGAGTTCGTCGACGATCTCTTCGGCCAGCCGCTCCATCTCATAGCGGGAAATCGCCAGGTGCAAACGGGCGATGTATTCGGCGACCTTGTCGGTGACAAATTGCGCCAGCTGCTGGCGCGAGCCTTCCAGCAGGTTTCTCCCCGACTCTTCGATGGCGTCGATGATGTAGCGGTGCAGCACCAGTTTCAGGCCTTCGTGATCGGTGTTGCCGAGACCTGCGCGTTGCGGTGCGCCGAAGAGTTTTTCCGCGCTCATGAGGAACCTCGCAAGCGGTCGAACCAGGTGAGTTTCGGTTTGGCCAGACCCTCGGAGCGTTTGGCCAGGCGTTCACCGAGGGTGCGCAGGCTCTGGGTGAGTTTTTCCCGGGGCGCCAGTTCGAACAGACTCACGCCCTGATTTTTCGCGTTGAGCCGCACTTCAGGGTTGAACGCCAGTACCGCAATGACTTCCAGATTGAAGGTCTTGCCGAGGGTTTCCGAGCTCGGCGCCACGTTGCTCAGATAACGGTCGATCAGCAGGCGTCCATGATCGAGTTTCATGCCTTTTTCGCGCCACTGGTTGAGCACGGCGAGGTTGCGGCGGCAGTTGAGCACGTTCTGATCGGTGTACCACAGCAGCTTGTCGCAGTGGCTGACGAAGGTGCGCAATGCTTCGCTGTCGGCTTGCCCGGTGAGGTTCACGACGATGTGCTGGAAGTGCTGGCGCAGCGCGCTGAGCAACATATACAGCTCGGCGGCGCTGGTGTTTTCCAGTGGCTCGTCGTTGCTGGCGTAGGCGAGAATCCGCAGGCCCGCTTCGGCGCTGGTGAAGGCGCTGTCGATGAGTGTGGCGTCGAGTCTGCGCAAGTGGCGCAAGGCATCGCCGAAGTGAAACGAACTCTCCAGCCCCAACAGGGCAAGGCTGTCGCCGCGGGGCAGGCCGAGGTCCAGCAGCAAGGTTTGCTGCCCGCTCTTTTGCACCACCAGCGCCATGTGATTGGCCAGCAACGCGCCGTCGGAACTGCTCTGCACGCCGTACATCACGGTCAGGCCGCCCAGTTGCGTGTTGGGTGCCACGGGTGGCAGGCGTTTGCTCAACCGGCGCACCAGTCCGGCAACCTCGCTGGAGCGCGAGCCATAGGCGACGAAGTCCCGGGCACCGGCACGCATCGCATTGAGCACCAGCTGATTGTCCATGCCGTCGCCCAGCGCGACGATCGCCAGCATCGGCTTGGCCTCAAGCGCGCCTTCGATCAGTGCGCTCTGCGCCACCACGTGCTCGCGGTCGAGGCCGACGAACACCAGGCTGGCAAAGGTCACGTCGACCAGTGCCAGCAGTTCGTCGAGGCTGCCGCCACCGGCACTCACCACTTGACCGAGGGGGGCGAGGGCGCTTTGCAGCCACTCCAGATCGGTGCTGTTGCGGGTGATCGCAAGGAAGGTCTGGCTCAGGCTCTGGCTCATTGCGACAACCCGCTGCGTTTGTCGAAGTTGCCGTTTTCGAGGAAGAACATGCGGTAGAAATTCGGGTCGTAGTTGCGCAGTTTTTCCCCCGGCAGCGACGGCAGTTGTGCATCGGCCGCCAGTGGCTGTACCAGATGCGGCGTGACGATCATCAGCAGTTCACGTTCTTCGCGCTTGATCTGCGAGCCTTTGAAAAACGCACCGAGCACCGGGATATCGCCCAGCCCCGGAAACTTGTTCACCTGCGAGCTGTTGGTGGTGCTGATCAAGCCACTGATCACAAAGCTTTCGCCATCGGCCAGCGAGACACTGGTGTCGGTCCGGCGAATGGTCAGGGCCGGAACGGTGGTGCCGGCGATCTGCACGGCGTTGCTCAAATCCAGTTCGCTGACTTCCGGTGCGACCTTCAGCGCGATGCGGTCGTGACTGATGACGGTCGGGGTGAGGGTCAGGCGGATGCCGAACTCCTTGTATTCGATCGACACGTTGTCGCTGCCGGAACTGGGCACCGGAATCGGGATTTCACCCCCGGCCAGAAAGCTCGCGCTCTGCCCGCTCAGTGCCACCAGGCTCGGCCGCGCAAGGGTGTAGGCGAAGCCGCTGCTTTCCAGGGCGTTGATGATCGCCATGGTCTTGCCGCCGATCCACGAGAAGTTGAACAGGGTGTTGTCCACCGGCAGTTTCGGGGTCGGTACACCGTCGATGGGCGGCAGCGTACCCGGGGAGCCGAACAGGAAATTGCCACGGGTGCCGATCAGCGAGGCGGTGGCTTCTTTGAGTTTGGTGCGGCTGACTTCGACGAAGCGGATGTCGGTCTGCACTTGCGAGGGCAGCGTCGGATCATCGGAAGGCATCCGGCTGGCGTTGGTCAAGGCAGCGGTGGCGCTGCCTTGAACAAACACCATGCTCTGGCGGGGTTCGCTGGAGCACGAGGTCCAGACCATCAGACTGGTGGCGCCGGGGGCGACCCCGGTCAGCAGAAAAGATGAGTGACCGGTGTCGTGCACGTCAGCGATTTTCGGGTCGCCGATTGCCACGCGGGTAATCGTCACTGGCGACTGGATGTCCTGTTGGAATCCTTCGCCGATCTCGATCACCGGGGGCATGCGGGAAAGCGCCGAGCAATTGCCCGTGGCCGCGAAGGCCGCGTTCATCGACAGTCCCGTCAGTATCAAGGCCCGGAGTACAGGTTTTAATATCGGCCTGAATCGACTCTGCATGCACTTGGATCCTTGCTCAGTCATGGGGCTTGTTGGGAAATCTGATTGCCGCGAATCACTTCCATCGCTTTGCGCGCAGCGCCGTGTTCAGCGCTGGATGGCGCTTTCGGGCCGCTGCCCAGCGCCAGTTGGGTGAACTGGAAGAGTTGGCTGTTGGCGTTGTCCAGGTGCGCCGGCGACTGCGTTTCGCCGGCCCAGTATTTGGCCAGGCGCTGTTCTTCGCTGCTGCGCACGGCCAGCCGCAAGGTGCCGACCTGGGTGGCGAGCATCATCCGGCTCAGCAATTGCTCGGGCACCGCCAGCACCACGGTGCGCGCGGCGATCCGGCGTTGATCCTGTTTGATTTTGTCGTCGCTGTTCAGGGCCGGTGTGGCGGGTTGGCCGTCGTTGGTCAGGCCGTATTGGTCGCCGACGCCGAGCACGCGCAGGGCGGGCACGACAACCTGCGCCGACTGTTGCAGGTTGCTGCTGTCCTGACGCAGGTACAGCAGCACATCGACATAGTCGCCGGGAATCAGTTGCCCGGCGCCGCCGATCACTTCATCGATTGCCACGGTCAGCGCGCGTTCATCGCTGTGGATCATGCGGGCCAGGGCACCGCCGGCGTCGAAGCTTTCGTCGTTCAGCCAGGTGCCGGCAGACAGCGGCCGCCAGGGTTTGCGGCCAACGACCTGATCGACACTTTTAAGGCTGCCGGTCGGTGCGTTGCGCAGCTTTTCCACGGTCACGTCGGCGGCAGTGAGTGGGGTGAACGGCGGCACATCGTGGAGCAGCACCACCACGGGTTGACGGGTCTGGTCTTCGGCGACGGCAACGGTTTTTTCAACAGTGGCGACCGGGGCGGCGGGCGCTTCGGCAACAGGCGCCGGTTGACGACTGAGCACCAGTCCCCAATAGCCGACAAAAATTGCTCCCAGCAGAAGTAATGCTGCAAGGCCCATGGTGATGCGACTGTTCATGACGGCTCTCCCTTTCCTGCTGCACTACAAGCCCGTATTTCCTGACAAGGGAATTTCGCATTCAGGCAGCTATGAACATGCAACTATTTCGCTATTTCCAAGCTAGCTGATCCAAGCCAAAACGCCATTACTGGCCGGAAAATAACTCACTAAAGTATGAGCATTCGCCAATTAACAGTTGAACTAAGCGTCACGACCAACTGATTAATTCTTTGTGATTAATCCGTTCTTACAGTTGTTGACCGGAGGTTTGTTGACAATGCTCAGATAGCACGGTGGAGGCTTTGCCGCTGTAGCGTTAGCGGCGCCAGAGGCGCAAAGGAGTGGACGTATGTTTCAGATGATCATCGACTATATGGTGGCCAGAACCCGGCTGTTCGTGAAGAACGAAGAAGCGGCGTCGGCAATTGAGTACGCGATAGTGGTGGCCATGGTTGCCGTTGTCGTCGTGGCGTTTGTGACACCACTGGGCAACCGCGTCCTGCAGTACTTCAACGATATTCTGGTCGGACTGGGTGGTACCGCGCAAACCCGTGCAACACCATAGTCGCGCTGCCAATCCCTGAGGAGAACGGTGATGTTCTTTGAGTACTTGAAGATGCGTGCCCGGGGCTTTTTCTCCAGTACCGAAGCTGCCTCGGCGATCGAGTATGCAATCGTGGTCGCGATGGTAGCGGTCGTGGTGGTGGTCTTTGTCACGCCCGTCGGTGCCAGAGTGCTGATCATGTTCAATAATCTGCTGGTGGCATTGGGTGGTACGGCGGTAACGGCACCCACGCCCTGAGCGGGATAAAACTCGCACTTGGCGACTGTCGCACTACACTCTGTTCCACCCTCGGTTTTCAGGTATTGCCCATGACTGCTTCCTCGATCCCGCGCCAACAGTTGCTTCTGGTTGACGATGAAGAGGACGCGTTGCTCGAGTTGGCGGAGTTGCTGGAGGGCGAGGGGTTTGTCTGCCATACCGCGACATCGGTGAAGCTTGCGTTGCACCATCTGACCCGGCATCCCGATATTGCCCTGGTGATTACGGATCTGCGCATGCCGGAGGAGTCCGGCATGTCGCTGATCAAGCGTTTGCGCGAGCACACGTCGCGTCAGCATTTGCCGGTCATCGTGACGTCCGGGCATGCGGATATGGAAGATGTCAGCGACATGCTGCGCTTGCAGGTGCTGGATCTGTTTCGCAAGCCGATCTATCACGTCAGGTTGCTTGAGACGCTGAACAATCTGTTTCCCATTCCCAAGGTAAATGTCGGCTGACGCGCCTTGCGCCTTTCACCAGCTCTTTGATTATTGGCGCCAACCTCAATTACGACTTGAGCGGCGGATCGCTGAACAGCAATCTGCAGAGCCTGGGTCTGGTCGACTTGAGCGGCAACGGGCATCACCAGTGTGGTGACGACTAAATCGAGCGAGGAACTGGCCGAGAACACCCTGGCGGTCGGTGGCAGCCGCAACGCGGCGACGGCGGTCGGTCGTGTATCGAATCTGCTGGCGCGGCTGGATGAGCAGGATCCGGTTTACCAGACCGCCGGTGCGTGACAGCTATGAACTGGGTGTGGGCGCCAACTACCGCATGGGTGCCTGGAGTGTCGGCGGCTCTTACAACTATCTGACTTCGAGCGGTTTACTGCGAAGGTGCGTTACGCGTTCTGATCCACATCGCGTAAAACCTGTGGGAGCGAGCCTGCTCGCGAAGGCGTAGTGTCAGTCGGCAAAAATGCTGGCTGATCCACCGCTTTCGCGAGCAAGCCCGCTCCCACAGGGATGTGCGCTGCAATGTGAGAGCAAGCGGTCTGTCCGCTCATTTGATTGATCTGACTTCCTACAGCTGATAACTGAAGCTGATGCTGTACCTCATCCGGCGGTTGTAGGTGTCCAGTGCTTCATCGGCCATCGGCTTGGCCGCTTCCAGCGCAATGTTGTAGTACTTGGCATCGCCAAAGCGCAGCCCGACCGCCGCCGATGACAGGTCGTTGCTCTGCACCGCCAGTTTGTTGAACCAGGTTTTCGAACGGTCCAGCACCACGTACGGCTGCAGGATGCGCACCCAGTTGCCGTCGCGGTTGAAGCTGTAGTTGACCTCGTAGGCCGCCCCCCAGCCCTTGTCCCCCGACGCCTGATCGTCCGGGTAGCCACGGCCGAAATTCTGCCCGCCAAACACCGCACGCTCACTGTCGGGCAGCGTGTCATCACTCCAGTACAGCGCCGCCGACAGCACGCCCTGCCAGTTGTCGAAGAACTTGTCGCTCTGTACGCCGGACAGGCGCATCCGGAAAAAGTTGATATCCAGATCCGGGTTATTGGTGTGTGCGCCCATGCCGTCGATGCCCTGGTACAGGCCCGCGCTGAGAATCCGCAGTTGCCGGGCGTCTGACTTGCGCCAGTCACCTTCGATGGCGACGGCGCGGATGTCGGTGCGCTCTTCGACACTCAAGGGGTAGCCGACGACGTTATAGCGGGTAGTGTCGTCGACCGCATAAAGCCTTGCGCCGGCGCTGAGTAATTCGTTGGGCGAAGCGATGATCGGGTGACTGAAACCGATGGAGTAGCGATCGTCTTCCTGATGCGGCTTGAGTTCCAGACCGTTATCCAGTTGCACGTTGGTGCCCGGGTCGGCGCGGTAGCGCGAAGCGAACAGGCTCAGTTGTGTGCCCTCTGCATTGAGGAACTGGTTGTAGTCCAGGCGATAGTAATGCTCTGCGTCGTGCCCTGGCGGAAACAGGCCGCTGAGGGTCAGCTGTTCGCCCATGGCCGTTTGCGAGTTGCTGCTCACGCCGAGCAATGCCTGAGTGCCGTTGCGATTGTCTTCGGTGGTGCTCAGGGTGCTGGTGAACGGTTTGCGACTGGCCTGGGCGACCAGGGTCGTGGCACCGTCGGTGGTGCCGGGCGGAGGCACCTGGGCCTGTACCGTCACTCCGGGAATGCGGGTCATCAGCGTGGTATAGCGCTCGAAGGTCTTGCGGGTCAGCGGCCGTTCGGCCTGGATCTTCGCCGCCAGTTTATCGAGCAGGCCTTTGACCCGGCCGACGTCGCCCTGCATCTGGATATCCCTGACGTAGCCTTCCACCAACACCACCCGCGCTACCCCGTCGTCGAACTTTTGTTGAGGCAAGAACGCGTAGGACAGCAGATAACCGTCCTGTTGGTAGCGGCGGGTGATGTTGCGGGTGGCTTCGATCAGGTCGGCAAGGCTGGTCTGGTGACCGATCAGGGGTTTGTAGATCTCGGCCAGTTCGCCGAGTGGATAGATCGTCCCGCCTTCAATCTGCACCGTCTTCAGGGTGATTCTGGTTTCCATCATCAGCGGCTGGGCACTGGCCGCGCCGGGTTCCGGCACTTGCACCGGGGTGGTGGCCGGGCGATAGGCATCGGCCGGCAGATTCGGCACGGGCAGATTGCGAATGGTTTCGTTGCTGTTGAGAAAGCTGGGCAGGGTGTCGGCGAAAGCGGCGGAACTGAGACTGAGGAACAGCAGGGATGCCATTACGCGCATAGGACACTCCGTGGTCAGGTCGCAGCACAGGGCTGTTTTTTTCCTAAGAAAAAAGCGGAAGATTCGTGGGAATCTTCCGCCCTCAACCAAGCGTAGGCGCTGTAGGTGAGGCCGTCGAATCGGCCAGGTGCAATTTAGCGTTTGTTGCCTCCAAGAGCGCCGGTCAGGCCACCAAGTACGCCACCCAGGCCACCGGTGGTACCGGTGCCAGTTCCGCTGCCGCCGTTCACCAGGCCGCCGACCGCACCAACGGTAGCGCCGACGTTACTGACCAGGCCTCCGACTGCGGTGCCTACCGGATTATTCGTTGCGGCGATTGCACCGCCCAGACCACTGACCGCGCCACCTACCTGATTGGTCAGGCCGGCAACCGGGCTGCCGAGGCCGGTCGCGGCGCCGACTTGTTGGGTCAGGCCGGAGACTGCTGTGGTAACCGGGTTGAGTGCGGCGCCGACGTTGCTGCCCAGTGCTGCCAGTGGCGCTGTGGTGCTGGTTATCGGTGTACCGGAACCACCCAGAACGGTATTGAGCGAGGCGATTACGTTGCCCGCCGATGCGCCGGCCACGCCGCCTGCGCTCACCAGACCATTGTTGTTGCCTGCGTTCAAGCCTGTGCCGACGTTGACCACTGCACCGCCAACGGTTTGCAGCAGGCCGGTACCGCCGAGGCCTCCGCCAAGTCCCCCACCAAGACCGCCACCCGTGCCTCCACCGGTGCTTGTGCCGCTGCTGACCAGGCCGCCAGCCGTGCTGACCGTGGTGCCGACGTTGCTCAGTGCGCCGCCGAGGGTGTTGGTCACGGGATTGCCATTGCCAGTGCCGGTGACCTGTGTACCCAGCCCGTTTACGGCGCCGCCGACTTGTTGCAGGACACCGTTAAGCGGTGTGCCCAGCCCGGTCGTGTCACCGATTTTGTCGGTGGTGCTTTCAACCATGGCGATCACCGGCACCAGTCCGTTGCCGACACTCTTGGTCACTGAACCGAGTGGGCCGGTCGTTGTTGCCGTGCTGAGGGTGTCACCGAGCATGGTGACTTTTTCGCCAACGCCGTTGAGTACCGGTGCGACTTTGGTGACCACGCCACCCACCACCGGAACGCTGCTGGTCGCCGTGGCCAGTTTCCCGCTCAGATCAGAGACGCCGTTGCCGACATCGGTGACCACGCCGCCAACCGAGGAGGCGGTCACACCGAGGCCATTGTCGACTGTTCCCAGCTTGCCGATGCCGTTGGTCAAGCCATTACCCAATGTGCTGACTACGTTGCCGGCGGTGTTGGCTGCGCTTTGTACGACGCCACCGACGACAGGAACAGTGCCCAGGGAGTCGCCGATCTGGCCGACGCCATCGCCGACGCCGGCGACGGTTTTGCCGACATCCTGCACTAGCGAGTTGGTCACTACCGGAGTGGTGGTCGGGGTAGTTGGGGTAGTCGGGCCAGTTGGACCCGTGGGGCCTGTCGGGCCTGTCGGGCCAGTTGGCCCTGTAGGTCCGGTCGGCCCGACCGGACCGGTAATCACTGTCGTGCCGCCAGTTCCACCGGTGCCGCCGGTTCCGGAAGTACCGCCCGTGCCGCCAGTACCGCTCGTGCCATCTGTACCGGAGCTGCCCGAAGACCCGGACGTTCCTGCCGTACCACTGGCTGGAGACGAACTGCCGGAACTGCTGTGATGCCCGCCACCGCCACTGCTGCAACCAGCGAGGCCGAGGGAGAAGATCAATGCCAAAGCGATTGCTGATTTGGACCACGCGAATTGAGTTTTCATGATTGAGTTCCTTGCACCTGTCACAACGTTCGTTGTATTCGATGGCCCGCCGGTTCTAGCGCCGGCAATGCCTCCGTCCGTTGTGCTCATATCAATCGCGCGACTGGATCCTCGCCATTCTCAAGTTGGTATTAACGCCTTTATATACATAGCGGTGTACAGGACCTAAGGACTAATACCCAAGGTATAAACGGGCAAAAAAAAGCCTTGAGAATCAAGGCTTGGTGCGTTGCCGGAAAAGGGCTCGTGCGGGTGAAAACTTAAGTGATATATACACAATTTACAGGCTTGGCCGGCCTTGAAGAGGGAGACAAAGCCCCCTCTTCAGCGATCAGGCAATCGGCTGCCACTGACCGACCATGTGCTCCAGGTCGCCTGCACCGATCAAACGCAGTTCACCGCTGGAGCCTGCTGCACTCGCCAGCAAAGTCACCTCACTGGGTAAACGCACCGGTTTGTGAAAAAACACGCTGACCTCAAGGTTGGCCTTGGGCAGGTGATCACTCAGCGCTGCGAGCGTACGGGCCTTGTTCCACAAACCGTGAGCGATGGCCGTGGGGAAGCCGAAGAGCTTGGCACTGGCGGCGCTCAGGTGAATCGGGTTGTAGTCGCCCGAGACTTTGGCGTATTGCCGACCGATATCGGCCGGCGCTTTCCACTGCGCAACCTGCGTCAGGATCTGCGTGGGTTCCCAACGTTGCTCGACGGGTTCGCCGTCGAGTTTCACGCCGCGACAGAGCATCTGGCTTTCCGCTTCCCACAGCGGCCCGAGTTGATCATCGAGAGTGGTCAGCACATCGAAGGTCGCGCCTTTTGGATGCGGCTGCAGATTGTGCACCCGCACACTGACTTGCGCGCGACTGATCCCGCCCATGGGCCGCAACACGCGAATGCGGTTGCTCAGGTGAATCAGCCCCAGCAGCGGGAATGGAAACTCCTTCGCTGTGAGCAATTGCATCTGCAGGGGAAACGCGAGGATGTGTGGATAAGTCGGCGGCAGCAGTCCGTCATCGGTAAATCCACAGACCTTGCGATAGTCCGCCAGCCGCTTGCCGTCGATGTCGATCCAACAGCGCAAACCGCTGTCGGGCAGGGTGGTGCCGGTGATCTTGCGTCGTGTAGCGGCCCGCGCATACAGGCCGGGCAGACTCGGTTCGCGATCCAGCGTGCGCCATTCGATGCTCATGCCTAGGCCCCCAGTACACTTTGTCCACAGACCCGCAGCGCCTGCCCGGTGAACGCGCCGGTGCCCGGTTGGGCCAGCCACGCGACGGCTTCGGCGACGTCCTGCGGCAAACCGCCCTGGCCCAGCGAACTCATGCGCCGCCCGGCTTCGCGCAAGGCGAACGGAATGTGCGCGGTCATCTGGGTTTCAATGAAGCCCGGGGCCACGGCGTTGATGCTGATGCCGCGTTCGTGCAGCGTTGGCGCCCAGGCCTGCGCCAGACCGATGAGGCCGGCCTTGCTCGCGGCGTAGTTGGTCTGTCCGCGATTGCCGGCGATGCCGCTGATCGAGGCCAGCAGAATCACTCGCGCATTGTCGTGCAGGGTGCCGCTGTCGAGCAGAGCCTTGGTCAGCACTTGCGGGGCGTTGAGGTTGACCGCGAGCACCGCGTCCCAGAATTCCGGGGTCATGTTGGCCAGGGTTTTGTCGCGCGTGATCCCGGCGTTGTGCACCAGAATGTCGAGGCCGTCCGGCAGTTGTTCGATCAGTTGCGCGGCGGCATCTTCGGCGCAGATATCAAGGGTGATCGCCCGGCCGCCAAGACGTGCGGCGAGGGCTTCCAGATCAGTCTTGGCCGGGGGGACGTCGAGCAGAATCACCTCGGCGCCATCGCGGGCGAGGGTTTCGGCGATTGATGCGCCGATCCCGCGTGCCGCGCCGGTGACCAGCGCCTTGCGTCCGGCCAATGGCCGGGTCCAATCGGTGACCGGCGTGGCACACGGGCTCAGGCGAATCACCTGCCCGGAGACAAAGGCACTTTTCGGCGAAAGGAAAAACCGCAGCGGGCCTTCCAGTTGATCTTCGGCACCCTCACCGACATAGATCAGTTGCAGCGTGCCGCCACTGCGCAGCTCCTTGGCCAGCGAGCGTGAAAAACCTTCGAGCGCCCGTTGCGCACTGGAGGCGAAGGGCTCGCGCAGGGTTTCCGGGGCGCGACCGAGAATCACCAGATGTGCGCTGCTGTCGAGATTTTTCATCAGCGGCTGGAAGAACTCGCGCAGCTGTTTGAGCTGGTCGGTGTGCTGCAGATCGCTGGCATCGAACACCACGGCCTTGAGTTTCGGCCCGTGCCCGGGAATCCACGCGGTGGCCAGCGACGGTTCGCTGCCGTAGCTGTAGATCGCATCGGTCAGGCGGTTGGCAAACGCATTGACCCGCTCGGCCAGCGGCCCGCCGCCGATCAGCAGCGCACCGTCCACCGGCCGCAGGCGTCCGGCCTGCCAGCGTTCCAGCCGCACCGGCGACGGCAGGCCCAAAGCCCCGACCAGACGGTGGCCGATGGATGAGTTGGCGAAGTCGATATAGCGGTCAGACATGGAACGCTCTCCAAATGTTGGGGTTCAAAGTGTGGACTACCAACGGCAATCAATCGTTCGATCCACACAATAAGGCCTACGCTAGAACAGCAGAGTAGTTGGCCGCTGATGGTTGTGCGGCCAAACACAAATTCAGAAACAACGTTGAACCCGGTAGGAGTGACCTGTGGCGAGGGGATTCATCCCCGATCGGCTGCGAAGCAGTCGCAATGTATCGCGATTGCAATGTGTGGGGCCGCTGTGCGACCCATCGGGGATGAATCCCCTCGCCACAGGTCACTCCTACAAGGATTCAGGTGAATTCGACCATTTGGAAAAGGAGCTTTTCATGAGTCAGCTGCGCCGCGTCGCCATCATCGGTGGTAACCGTATCCCTTTCGCCCGCTCCAACGGGCCGTACGCCACTGCCAGCAATCAGGTGATGCTCACCGCCGCGCTTGAAGGCCTGATCGAACGCTATAACCTGCACGGCCTGCGGATTGGCGAAGTGGTGGCGGGTGCGGTGCTTAAATTGTCACGGGATATGAATCTGACCCGCGAATGCGTGCTCGGCTCGCGGCTGTCACCGGCCACCCCGGCCTATGACATCCAGCAAGCCTGCGGCACCGGGCTGGAAGCTGCGCTGCTGGTGGCCAACAAAATCGCCCTCGGCCAGATTGACTGCGGCATTGCCGGTGGCGTCGACACCACCTCGGACGCGCCGATCAGCGTCAGCGAAGGCCTGCGCAAAATCCTCCTGCAGGCCAACCGCGCCAAGACCACCGGCGACAAGCTGAAAACCTTTCTGCAACTGCGACCACGGCACCTGATCCCGGAATTTCCGCGTAATGGCGAGCCACGCACCGGCCTGTCGATGGGCCAGCACTGCGAACTGATGGCGCAGACCTGGAACATTCCCCGTGAAGAACAGGATCAACTGGCCCTCGAAAGCCATCACAAACTCGCCGCGTCCTACAGCGAAGGCTGGCACAACGATCTGATGACGCCGTTTCTCGGCCTGACCCGCGATAACAATCTGCGCCCGGACCTGACCCTGGAAAAACTCGCCACGCTCAAACCCGCTTTCGAAAAAAGCGCCAAGGGCACGCTGACGGCAGGCAACTCCACGCCACTCACCGACGGCGCCTCAGTGGTGCTGCTGGGCAGCGAGGAATGGGCGAAAGAACGTGGTTTGCCGATCCTCGCGTATCTGCGCGATGGCGAAGCGGCGGCGGTGGATTTCGTCAACGGCGCCGAAGGTCTGTTGATGGCGCCGGTGTATGCAGTGCCGCGCTTGCTGGCGCGTAATGGGCTGACCTTGCAGGATTTCGATTACTACGAAATTCATGAAGCATTCGCTGCGCAGGTGCTGTGTACGCTCAAGGCCTGGGAAGATCCCGAATACTGCAAGACGCGCCTGGGGCTGGACGCGCCGCTGGGCTCGATCGACCGCAGTCGATTGAATGTGAAAGGCAGCTCGCTGGCGGCGGGGCATCCATTTGCCGCGACCGGTGGGCGAATTGTCGCGAACCTGGCGAAACTGCTGGATGCGGCAGGCAAGGGCAGGGGGCTGGTTTCGATCTGTGCTGCTGGTGGCCAAGGTGTCACCGCAATTATCGAACGTTGAGCGCAATCCCCCTGTGGGAGCGGGCTTGATCGCGAAGGGGTCGTGTCAGGCGCCGTCATTGTGTCTGACAGACCGCTTTCGCGAGCAAGCCCGCTCCCACAGGGGAAATGAATGCCAATGTCAGATTCTGTCGCAAATGCCCTCGACGCCGATTACCAACATTTCAAACCGGCTCAGCTATGATCGGCAAAGCTCGATTATTTCGGCACAGTGTGTGCATCCATAGGGTTCACAGGTCGGCACCCCCTCCCCGTAGCGCGAGGATTGCCGTATAACGAGTGACATTCGCGTGTTTGGTAATAAAGGACCCACAATAAAAGCTGATGAAGACTCCAAAACGCATTGAACCCCTGATCGAAGACGGTCTGGTCGACGAAGTGCTGCGCCCACTCATGAGTGGTAAAGAAGCAGCTGTTTATGTGGTGCGCTGCGGTAACCAGTTACGTTGCGCGAAGGTCTACAAGGAGGCGAACAAACGCAGTTTCCGCCAGGCAGCCGAGTATCAGGAAGGTCGCAAGGTGCGTAACAGCCGGCAGGCTCGGGCGATGGCCAAGGGCTCGAAATTCGGTCGCAAAGAGACCGAAGACGCCTGGCAGAACGCCGAAGTCGCGGCGCTGTTCCGTCTGGCCGGTGCCGGTGTGCGAGTGCCCAAACCATACGACTTTCTGGATGGCGTGCTGCTGATGGAACTGGTGGCCGACGAGTATGGCGATGCCGCGCCGCGTCTGAACGACGTGGTGCTGGAGCCGGATCAGGCCCGCGAGTATCACGCGTTCCTGATCTCGCAGATCGTGCTGATGTTGTGTACCGGTCTGGTGCACGGTGACCTCTCGGAGTTCAACGTGCTGCTGACCCCGACCGGCCCGGTGATCATCGACCTGCCGCAGGCGGTGGATGCCGCTGGTAACAACCACGCGTTCAGCATGCTCGAGCGCGATGTGGGCAACATGGCGTCGTACTTCGGGCGTTTTGCCCCGGAGCTGAAGCAGACCCGCTACGCGAAGGAAATGTGGGCGTTGTACGAAGCCGGCACCTTGCACCCCAACAGCGTGCTGACCGGTGAGTTCGATGATCCGGAAGATCTGGCCGACGTTGGCGGTGTGTTGCGCGAGATCGAAGCGGCGCGTCTCGACGAAGAGCGCAAGCAGGCGATCCGTGCGGCGGATGACGAGCCCAAGGGCAAGTCCGACGAACCACCGCCGCCACCGTGGATGCAGTAAGCGCTTGAACAGAAACCCGGCTTCGGCCGGGTTTTTTGTGTTTGCTTCATTACTAAATCCGCCGCTGATCCCCT
>NZ_JANLOG010000103.1:0-44697 GCF_025466205.1 Pseudomonas sp. 13B_3.2_Bac1 | reverse complement strand
CTTAAAAACAAGATCAAAAGATCGCAGCCTGCGGCAGCTCCTACACAGGGGATGGATCGTCAGCGGCCGAGGTAGACCTCGATCACCCGCTCGTTTTCCTGCACCTGCTCCAGCGATCCTTCCGCCAGTACGCTGCCCTGATGCAGCACCGTCACATGGTCGGCAATCGAGCCGACGAAGCCCATGTCGTGCTCCACCACCATCAGCGAATGCTTGCCGGCCAGCGACTTGAACAGCTCGGCGGTGAATTCGGTTTCGGCATCGGTCATGCCCGCCACCGGCTCGTCGAGCAGCAGCAGTTGCGGGTCCTGCATCAGCAACATGCCGATCTCCAGAAACTGCTTCTGACCGTGGGACAGCAGTCCGGCAGGGCGATTGACCGAGGCCGTCAGGCGAATGGTTTCCAGCACTTCGCTGATGCGATCCTTCTGCTCACCGCTCAGACGCGCGCGCAAACTGGCCCAGACCGACTTGTCGGTCTTCTGCGCCAGCTCCAGGTTCTCGAACACGCTGAGGGCTTCGAACACCGTCGGTTTCTGGAACTTGCGCCCGATCCCGGCCTGGGCGATCTGCACTTCGCTCATCTGCGTCAGATCCAGGGTTTCGCCGAACCAGGCTTTGCCGTGGCTGGGGCGGGTCTTGCCGGTGATCACGTCCATCAGCGTGGTCTTGCCCGCGCCGTTGGGGCCGATGATGCAGCGCAGTTCGCCGACGCCGATGTACAGGTTCAGATTGTTCAAGGCGCGGAAGCCGTCGAAGCTGACGCTGATGTCTTCCAGGGTCAGGATCGTGCCGTGCCGGGTGTCGAGGCCCGGGCCGACGCGCTGGCCGAGGCCGATCGAGTCGCGGCTGGTGCCTTCGTCCTTGTTCGGCTCCACGGGGAAAAACGCCGGTTCGAGCATGAATTCAGCACTCGCAGTGACTCTCATTGTTCACCTCGTTTCTTCAGCAGGCCGATCACGCCTTTGGGCAAATACAACGTCACGACGATGAACAGCGCACCGAGGAAGAACAGCCAGTATTCGGGGAAGGCCACGGTGAACCAGCTCTTCATGCCGTTGACCACGCCAGCACCGAGCAGCGGCCCGATCAGCGTGCCACGACCGCCGAGGGCGACCCACACTGCCGCTTCGATGGAGTTGGTCGGCGACATTTCGCTCGGGTTGATGATGCCTACTTGCGGCACATACAACGCCCCGGCGAGACCACACAACACCGCGCTCAAGACCCAGACGAACAGCTTGAAGCCGCGCGGGTCGTAGCCGCAGAACATCAGGCGGTTTTCCGCATCGCGCAGCGCGGTCAGCACCCGGCCGAACTTGCTCTGCGCCAACCGCCAACCGATGAACAGGCTCGCAACCAGCAACAGCACGGTGGCCAGAAACAGCACCGCGCGGGTGCCCGGCTCAGTGATGCCGAAACCGAGAATCGTGCGGAAATTGGTGAAGCCGTTGTTACCACCGAAGCCGGTCTCGTTGCGGAAAAACAGGAGCATCCCGGCGAACGTCAGGGCCTGGGTCATGATCGAGAAATACACGCCCTTGATCCGCGAGCGGAAGGCGAAGAAGCCGAACACCAGCGCCAGCAGACCCGGTGCCAGCACCACCAGACACATCGACCAGATAAAACTGCTGGTGCCGCTCCAGTACCACGGCAATTCGGTCCACGACAGGAAGGTCATGAACGCCGGCAAACCATCACCGGCCGCCTGACGCATCAGGTACATGCCCATCGCGTAACCGCCGAGGGCGAAGAACAGGCCGTGCCCCAGCGACAGCAGCCCGGCGTAGCCCCAGACCAGATCCAGCGCCAGAGCGACGATGGCGTAGCAGAGGATTTTGCCGACCAGCGTCAGCGTATACGCCGACACATGCAGCGTGCTGTCCGGTGCCAACAGCGAGAGCAGCGGCAGGGCAATCAGCAGCACGAGGATCACCGCGCCGATGGCAAGGGTGAGTTTCGGCCCGGCCTTTTGCGTGGCCGTGACAAGTAGAGGCTGGTTCATCAGTCGATCACCCGTCCTTTCAGTGCGAAGAGGCCTTGCGGACGTTTCTGGATGAACAGAATGATCAGCGCGAGGATCAGGATCTTGCCGAGTACCGCACCGATCTGCGGTTCGAGAATCTTGTTGGCGATGCCCAGCCCGAACGCGGCCAGCACGCTGCCGGCGAGTTGGCCGACGCCACCGAGCACCACCACCAGGAACGAGTCGATGATGTAGCTCTGGCCCAGGTCCGGGCCGACGTTGCCGATCTGGCTCAGCGCCACGCCACCGAGGCCGGCGATGCCCGAGCCGAGGCCGAAGGCGAGCATGTCGACGCGCCCGGTCGGCACGCCGCAGCAGGCGGCCATGTTGCGGTTCTGCGTGACCGCTCGCACGTTGAGGCCGAGGCGGGTCTTGTTCAGCAGCAGCCAGGTCAGCACCACCACGAACAAAGCGAAGGCGATGATCACGATGCGGTTGTACGGCAGCACCAGATTCGGCAGCACCTGAATCCCGCCGGACAGCCACGCCGGGTTCGCCACCTCGACGTTCTGCGCTCCGAACAGCAGGCGTACCAACTGGATCAGCATCAGGCTGATGCCCCAGGTGGCGAGCAGGGTTTCCAGCGGCCGGCCGTAGAGATGACGAATCACCGTGCGTTCCAGCGCCATGCCGATCGCCGCCGTGACGAAGAACGCCACCGGCAGCGCGATCAGCGGATAGAACTCGATGGCTTGCGGGGCGTAGCGCTGGAACATCAGCTGCACCACGTAGGTCGAGTAGGCGCCGAGCATCAGCATCTCGCCGTGGGCCATGTTGATCACCCCAAGCAGGCCGAAGGTGATCGCCAGACCGAGTGCCGCGAGCAGCAGAATCGAACCGAGGGACATGCCGCTGAAAGCTTCACCGAGGATTTCGCCGACCAGCAATTTGTGTTTCACCTGCGCCAGACTGGTTTCGGCGGCGGTGCGCACGCCGGCATCGCTTTCGACGCCGGGTTCGAGCAGGCCTTCGAGGCGGGTGCGGGCCAAGGGATCGCCGGTTTCACCGAGCAGGCGCACGGCGGCCAGACGCACTGCCGGGTCGCTGTCCACCAATTGCAGGTTGGCCAGGGCCAGGCTCAGGGCGGCGTGGACGTTCTCATCTTTTTCGCCAGCCAGTTGCTGGTCGAGGAATTTCAGCTGCGCGGGTTTCGCGCTTTTCTGCAATTGCTGCGCAGCAGTCAGACGGATTTTGGCGTCGGCGGCGAGCAATTGGTGGCTGGCCAAAGCGGTGTCGATCAGACCCCGCAGGCGGTTGTTCAGGCGCAGGGTTTTCGGCTGGCCGTCGAGGGTCAATTCGCCTTGTTGCAGGGCGTTGATCAGCTCGACACGCGCCGGCTCGGGCTGCGCGGCCCAGGCTTCGAGCAGTTTGGCTTGCTGCACGGGATTGGCGGCGACGAAGTCTTCGGCGTCGCCGGCAAAGGCAGTCATCGGCAACAGAAGTGCGATGACGAGGATGAAGCGGTAAAGGGTAGTCGGCATAAAGAGTCGCCTTGCGCGGACTAATTGTGGGAGCGGGCTTGCTCGCGAAAGCGGTGTGTCAGCTTGCATTTAAGTTGAATGACGAACTGCTTTCGCGAGCAAGCCCGCTCCCACAGGGGGAGTGTGTCGGACTGAAAGTCTTAACAGCCCGACACCCAATGGCTCAGTTGCTCTTCACCGCATAATCCGGCTTCTTGTCGTTGCCATCGATAAACGGGCTCCACGGCTGGGCACGGATCGGGCCTTCGGTCTGCCAGACCACGTTGAACTGACCGTCAGCCTGGATCTCGCCGATCATCACCGGTTTGTGCAGGTGGTGATTGGTCTTGTCCATGGTCAGGGTGTAACCGGACGGTGCGGCAAAGGTCTGGCCAGCCAGTGCTTCGCGGACTTTGTCGACGTCGGTGGACTTGGCTTTTTCAACGGCTTGCGCCCACATGTGGATGCCGACGTAGGTGGCTTCCATCGGGTCGTTGGTCACCGCTTTGTCGGCGCCCGGCAGGTTGTGTTTCTTCGCGTAGGCCTTCCAGTCAGCGACGAACTTCTTGTTTACCGGGTTCTCCACGGACTCGAAGTAGTTCCACGCCGCGAGGTTGCCCACCAGCGGTTTGGTGTCGATGCCGCGCAGCTCTTCTTCACCCACCGAGAACGCCACCACCGGTACGTCGGTAGCCTTCAGGCCCTGGTTGGCCAGCTCTTTGTAGAACGGCACGTTGGAGTCGCCGTTGACCGTAGAGATCACAGCGGTCTTGCCACCGGCGGAGAATTTCTTGATGTTGGCGACGATGGTTTGATAGTCGCTGTGACCGAACGGGGTGTAGACCTCTTCGATGTCCTTGTCGGCCACGCCTTTGGAATGCAGGAACGAGCGCAGGATCTTGTTGGTGGTGCGCGGGTAGACGTAGTCGGTGCCGAGCAGGAAGAAACGCTTGGCGCTGCCGCCTTCTTCGCTCATCAGGTATTCCACCGCCGGAATCGCCTGCTGGTTCGGTGCGGCGCCGGTGTAGAACACGTTCGGCGACATCTCTTCGCCTTCGTACTGCACCGGGTAGAACAGCAGGCCGTTGAGTTCTTCGAACACCGGCAGTACCGATTTACGTGATACCGAGGTCCAGCAACCGAACACCACCGCGACCTTGTCCTGCGTCAGCAACTGCCGGCCCTTCTCGGCGAACAGCGGCCAGTTCGACGCGGGGTCGACCACCACCGGTTCGAGCATCTTGCCGTTCACGCCGCCCTTGGCGTTGATTTCGTCGATGGTCATCAGCGCCATGTCTTTGAGCGATGTTTCGGAGATCGCCATGGTCCCGGACAACGAATGCAGGATACCGACCTTGATGGTCTCGGCGGCCTGGACAGTCCAGGTCATGCCCATCGCGGCAATGGATGCCGTGAGTGTGAAAGCCTTGATCAAACTGCGACGCTTCATTGTGCGATCTCCATGAACATTAAAGTTTTTTATGGTTGGCAGATGCGGACGACTGAAGACTGTTTTGCAAGGGCTGTGCCCGGTCGGGATCGGGCAGGAAAATGTCGGTTTAGAGCGGTTGCGCGCGGGCGGGGTGCACCATGAAGGGACGAGTCGCGTGTGACGGTGCATTCGTATGCGCCAGATTAGGGCGCCGATTTCGCAAACAATGCCGTTCACTGTGGGAGCGGGCTTGCTCGCGAATGCGGTGGGTCATTCAAAAATGAAGTTGGCTGGCACGCCCTCTTCGCGAGCAGGCTCGCTCCCACAGTTTTTTATGTTTGTTGTGTCAGCGGCGGCGCATCAGGCCGATGAAGAACAGGCCGCCGATAGCCGCGGTGGCAACGCCGATGGGCAGGTCTTCCGGCGCGATCAGGGTGCGCGCGGCGACATCGACCCACACCAGGAACAGGCTGCCGAGCAGTACGCAGGCCGGCAGCAGTCGCCGGTGTTCGGCACCGACCAGACGCCGGGCAATGTGCGGCACCATCAGCCCGACAAAACCGATCGAGCCGCTGATCGACACCAGCACCCCGGTCATCAAGGACGCGATCACAAACACCCGCAGGCGCACCGCGCGGGCATTCAGGCCGAGGGTGACGGCGGTCTGTTCGCCGGCCATCAATGCATTCAATGGCCGAGCCATGCCCAGCAGCAAACCGAGGCCGAGCAACACACTCAGCGCCGGCACCGTCAGCAGCTCCCAGCGCGCCAGCCCGAGGCCGCCGAGCATCCAGAACATCACCGCCGAGCTGGCGCGATGGTCGCCCATGAACAGCAGCAGATTGGCGATTGCCATCATCACGAACGACACCGCCACGCCGCACAGCAGCAACCGGTCGCTGTCGAGCCGGCCCTGACGGTTGGCAATGCCCAGCACCAGAAACATGCTCAGCAAGGCACCGATGAATGCGGCAATCGGCAAGGTCAGCAGGCCGACGATTTCACCGATGTGCAGCACCACGATCACGGCGCCGAGGGTCGCGCCGGAGGTGACGCCAAGCAGGTGCGGGTCGGCCAGTGGATTGCGCGTCACCGCTTGCAGCACCGCGCCGATCAACGCCAGCCCGGCGCCGACCAACGCCCCGAGCAACATGCGCGGCACGCGGATCAGCCAGACGATGTGTTCCTGCCCGGCGCTCCAGCTCACCTCGCCGAGACCGAAGGCCTTGTGCAGCAGAATCCGCCACACCACGTCCACCGGCACCCGCGCCGGACCAAAGCCGAGCGACACCACGCACGACACCAGCAACACGGCGCCGAGGGCGGTCAACAACAGGGCGTAGCGCCGGTCGATCATTCGCCGTGGAACCCCTTGGCCAGGGTTTCCACCGCCAGCACGTTATCGATCCCCGGCGTGGCCTGCACGTAGGGGATGACGATGAAACGCTGGTTCTTGATCGCATCCACCGATTGCAGCGCCGGGTTCTTCAGCAGGAATTCGATCTTCTGCTCGGCGGTGATTTCGCTGTAATCGACGATCACGATCACCTGTGGATTGCGTTCGACCACAGTCTCCCAATTGACCCGGGTCCAGCTTGCTTCGACGTCATCGAGAATGTTGCGCCCGCCGGCCGCGTCGATCAGTGCCTGCGGCATGCCGAGACGCCCGGAAGTCATGGCGCGGTCTTCGCCGCTGTCGTAGAGAAACACGCGTGGCTTGTCGGCGGGCAGGTCTTTGCGGATTTCGATGACCTGATTCTGCATGTCGGCGATCAGTGCGTTGGCGCGATCCTGCACGTCGAAAATCTTCCCGAGGTTGCGCAGGTCGTTATAGGTGTCGTCCAGCGTCGCCGCCGGGCGTTTCATCACGAAGGCGCAGGACTCGGTCAGCTCATACACGTTGATGCCCAGCGGTTGCAGGGTCTGCGGGGTGAGATCGCCGCCGACGCGCATGCCGTAATCCCAACCGGCGAAGAAGAAATCGACGTTGGCGTTGAGCAGGGTTTCCACCGACGGATATTTCGCGGCCAGTTCCGGCAAGCCGTCGAGCAGCGACTGCATCGCGGGCGTCACCGACTTCCAGCCACTGACACCGCTGTACCCGGCCATGCGCGATTTGAGGCCGAGGGCGAGCATCATCTGGGTCATGTTGATGTCGTGACTGACCGCGTGTTTCGGCGCCTGCTTGAAGGTCACTTCGCGGTTGCAGCTATGGATCGTCAGCGGGTACTTCGTGGCTTCGGCGAAGGCCTGGGCACTGCACAACAAAAGAGCGACGCAAAGCAGGGAACGCACAGTCATGGTCGGGTTATCCAGGTGATTCGCGGGTAGTCGTGGAGGGGGTGGGAGTCGATCAACGCTTCGACGCCGAACACGTCGCGCAGCAGTTCGGCGGTCAGTACTTGCTGCGGCGTGCCGCTGGCGACGATCCGTCCGTGGTTGATCACGTACAGTCGGTCGCAGAAGGCGGCCGCGAGGTTCAGGTCGTGGATGCTGGCGAGGGTACCGATCTGCAGGCGTTTGACCAGTTGCAGCAGCTCAAGCTGATAACGCGGGTCGAGGTGGTTGGTCGGCTCGTCGAGGATCAACAGTTGCGGTTGCTGGGTCAGGGCGCGGGCAAGGATCACCCGCTGTTTTTCACCGCCGGACAGCGTGGCGAACGCATGGTCTTCGAAGCCGTCGAGGCCGACGGATGTGAGCGCATGCGTCGCCAGATTGCGATCTTCCAGCGTGTCGCCATCGAACAGGCGTTTGTGCGGCGTGCGGCCCATGGCGACCACTTCTTCGACGGTCAGGCCAAAGGCATCGGGGAATTCCTGGAGGACCACGGCGATGCGTTTTGCGCACCAGCGTGAGGACTGCTTCCACACGTTGTGGTGATCGAGTCTGACCTCACCGCTTTCCGGCTGACTGAAGCGATAGGCGCACCGCAGCAGGCTGGTCTTGCCGCTGCCGTTGGGGCCGATCAGCCCGACGAACTCACCGGCAGCCACCTGCAACGAAGCGTCACGCAGCTGGAACTGGTGATGGCAGTGGCCGTGGCCCAGGGGTGTCCAGGCGAGGTTGGTGAGGTTTAGCGAGGTCATGCTTCTACTCTGAAATATCTGGCGTTGCTGATGACGCCTTCGCGAGCAAGCCCGCTCCCACAGTTGATCGCGTTTCAATGTGGGAGCGGGCTTGCTCGCGAAGAGGGCCATGAATCAAAAGGTGTAATCGGCCGTGACGAAGAACGATCTCGGTTCGCCGAGAATCCACTGCTGGCCCTCATTGTATTGGCTTTGTGCGTACTGGCGGTCAAACAGATTGTTCACCTGCAGGCCCAGCGTAGTGTTGCGCAAGGCTTTCCACGACAGCGTCGCATCGACCACGGTGTAACTCGGCAGCTCGTTGCGATTGGCCATGTCGGCGTAACGCGCATCGACATAACGCACGCCGGCGCCGGCCTTCAGGTCATCGCGGAGGTTTTTATTCAGCCACAGATTGGCCGTTCGACGCGGCACATCCACCGGGCGATTGCCGTTGTACGACAGGGTTTGCCCGTTGACCACTTCGGAGAAGTCATCGTACCTGGCTTTCACAATCGCCGCGTTGGCCTGCAGTTGCCAGGCGTGCGGCAGTTGCAGATCGAGGCTGGCTTCCAGGCCGTTGGACGATTGCTGGCCGACTTGCTGCTTGAGCGTCGGGTTGCCCGGATCGTCGGTCAGCAGTTTCTTTTTGACGATGCGATAGGCCGCCAGGGTGAACTCGCCGCGCTGATCCCAGAACAACTGCTTCATGCCGATTTCTGTCTGCCGCGCGGTCGACAGGTCGTATTGCTGCTGGCTCGGGCTCAGCGAAATCAAGCCACCGATGCCGTCGGTGCTGGTCGCGACCTGGCCGTAGAACGAGGTCTGCGGCGTCAGGGCAAACACCAGTCCGGCCTTCCAGTTGTTGCCGGTCAGGGTCTTGTCGCTCTGGCTGCCATCGACCAGGTTGTTGCGATCCACATGCACGTAATCACGGCGCACGCCGGTCACCAGCGACCAGCGCTCGCTCAGTTGCGTGCGGTTTTCAGCGAACACTGACATCTGTCTGGTGGTGCTGTCGAATTGGTCGCGGTACGGGTTGGCGCTTTCGAAATAGCCCGGTTGCGGGTGATACAGGTCCAGCGCCTGACCGTTCGGCAGCACATCGTTGAACGGTGAGTTGCTGTTGAGCTGGAAACGGATGCGGTTGTAATCGACGCCGGTCACGGTCTGGCTGTCGAGGCCGAACAGCGAGTGTTTGAAGGTGAAGGTCTGGCGGTCGCCGACCTGCTCTTGCTGGTGGCCAATGCCGAAGTAGCCGCTGCGGCTGAGTTGTTGCGTGGCGGCGTCGAAGTTGTAGTTCTCGGCGTTCTGCCAGCGGCGCTGGGCCTTGACGTAATACAGCTCATTGCTGGCGCTGACCGCGTCGTTGATCTGCCAGTCGCTGGTCAGACGCGTCCACTGATCGTTGTAGTGCTGCTGGTCGTCACGCACGTTGTAGTTCTTGTTGCGCAGGCTGTCTTGCAATTGGCCGTTGATCAACGGCGTGCCGAAGTAGTTCTGCGGACGCTGGTCGCCATAGTCGTGGGCGAGGGTGAAGGTCAGGTCGTCGGTGGCTTGCCAGCGCAGGGCGGCGCTGATGAAGTCGCTGGAGGAGTCGCCGCGATCGATCCAGCCGTTGCTGCGCAGACGATTGAGATTGAGGCGATAGCTCAGGGTGTCGCTCAGCGAGCCGCCGCTGTCGAACGCCTGTTGCTGGCTGTCGTAGGAACCGTAGCCGACGCGCAGGTGGTTTTCGATTTCGCCCTCGAACGGTTTCTTCGGGATCACGTTGACCACCGCACCGGTCGCGCCTTCGCCGTACAGCACCGAGGCCGGACCGCGCAGCACGTCGACGCGCGCTACCGACCAGGTGTCGACCGGAAAGGTCACGGTGCCCATGCCGCTGTACATCCGGTTGCCGTCATACAACTGCATCACCGAACTCTGCCCGGTAAAACCGCGTGCCTGCAACGAGGTGCCGCCATCGCCCGGGGTGCCGGTGCGGCTGATGCCGGTGCTGCGTGACACGGCGTCCTGCACGCTGCGATCGCCACGGGCGCGCACCTGCTCGCCGCTGAGGCTTTCGACGCTGGCCGGGGTTTCCATGGCCGTCAGGTTCAGGCGCGAACCAGCGGTGGTCGGTGTGGTCAGGCTGACGTTTTCGTCATCCATGGCCGGGGCGCTGATGGTTCCGGTGGGCAGCGTCAACGGTTGGCCATCGGCGCTGGCGTTGTTCAGGGCGAACAGGCAGAGGCTGGACAAGAGGTACTTGTTCATCGGGGCGGTGAATCACTTCTTCAAAAGACAGCCCACCACTTTTGGTGGCGGGCAGAGCGGCAATTGTGGGAGCGGGCTTGCTCGCGAAGAGGGCGTGTCAGACACCCTGTTCGTTGCATGACACTGCGCCTTCGCGAGCAAGCCCGCTCCCACAGGAATCTGCCGGAGTTTAAGCCCCGGCAGTTTAAAGATCTGTCTAAAACGCGCATCTCGCCTGCTTCATGATGAAGTTGAGGCAGATTCAGCTTGGCGGCCCAAACGCGACAACAGTAGCCGATCCAGCAACCACACCAGCACCAGCGAAGCCCCCACCAGCGGGAAGATCACGGCCAGCACCAGCATGATCGCCACCCCGGTTTTCCACTTCGGCAGGTCATGGCGCAGCGGCGGTACGCCGAACTTGCCCTGCGGACGACGCTTCCACCAGATCACCACACCGCTGACGGCGCTGAGCAGAATCATCAGGCAGATCAGCAGCACGACAATCTGGTTGGAGGTGCCGAACATCTTGCCTTCGTGGAGCATCACGCCGATTTCCGTGGCCCGCGCCACCGCGCCGTACTGCTCGAAACGCACATCGGCGAGGACCTTGCCGGTGTACTGATCGACATGCAGGGTCGCATCGTTACGCGGGTCGTCGGCAAACACGGCAATGGTGAACACCCCGGTCGCGGTGGTCGGCAGGGTGATGCTGTAGCCGGGTTCGACCTTGCGTTCAACGGCAATGTTCTGCACGTCTTGCAGGCTGATCGCGGGTGCGGCGGGGCCGTGTTGCATGCCGCCGTGGGCCATGTGTTCGGCGTGGTCGCCGGACATCGGCATCGGCGTGTTTTCCATCGCCCATGGCACGGTCTGACGCGCGGCGTTGTTCAGGCTGCCGGCCTCGACGTCGGAGGTCGGCACGTTGTTCCACATCGCGGCCGGGAACACGTTCCACACCTGGGCGTACTGCTTGCCCCAGAAGCCGGTCCAGGTCATGCCGCTGAGCAGCATCACCAGCAGCAATGCCGCGCCCCAGAACCCGGTGACCGCGTGCAGATCACGCCACAACACCCGGCCGCGACTGTTCAGGCGAGGCCACAGAATCCCCGCCGCCTGACCGCGCGGCCACCACAGAAAGACCCCCGATACCACCAGCACCACGCCCCAACCGGCGGCGAGTTCGATCAGGCGATCACCCACCGTGCCGATCATCAATTCGCCGTGAATGGCGCGGGCGACGGCTTGCAGATTTTTCTTCGCATCCTGCTCGCCGAGGATGTCGCCGTGGTACGGATCGATGAATACGTTGAGTTCATGACCCTCATTCTTGACGACAAACTGAGCGCTGCGCTCGGCGTTGGCCGGCGGCAGGTACTGGGTGATCTGACCCTGTGGATAAGCGCTCTTGACCCGTTGCAGCAGATCATCGGCCGGCACCGTGTGATGCCCGGCCGGGACGTTGAGCAGGCTGCTGTACATCAGTGAGTCGAGTTGCGGTTTGAACAGGTAGATGATGCCGGTCAGGGCCAGCATCACCATGAAGGGCGCGACGAACAATCCGGCATAGAAATGCCAGCGCCAGGCCAGGTTGTAGAAATTCGCTTTGGGCTTTTGCATCACGTTTGCTCCGCTTGGCTTGGATCTTTTCGTTGTTCTGTATGGGGAGTTTCACCACTGCACTCCTGTGGGAGCGGGCTTGCTCGCGAAGGCGTCGTATCAGGCTGCATCTATGTTGGATGTGCCGTCCCCTTCGCGAGCAAGCTCGCTCCCACAGGGTGGGATTTGACTGTTAGAAACTCATATCGACCTTGGTCCAGAGCGTGCGCCCCGGCTCGTTGATCGCTTGCGGGTCGTTGGCCGGGTAGCCGAAACCGGCGTTACCGGCCAGATTCAGGTGTTCGGCGTAAGCCTTGCCGAACAGGTTGTCGACGCCGGTGCTGACCTTCCAGTTCTTGTTGATCCGGTACGCGCCGTTGAGCGAGAACACGCCAAACCCGCCGCTCTTGTCGTAGTCCTTGCCGACCACGTTGCCCTTGTTCTGGTCGATGCGGTTTTGCGCCGCGACCACACGCCACAGTGCCCCGGCGCTCCAGTTGTCTTCGCTGTAGGTCAGGCCGAAGCGCGCATCCAGCGGCGGCATTTGTGGCAGGGCCTTGCCGTCGCTGCTGTTCTTGCCCCAGGCGTAAGCCAGCGTCGCATCGGCTTTCCAGTGCTCGGTGAGCTTGTACGCCGCGCCCAATTCGCCACCCATGATCCGTGCGTCGATGTTTTCCGCGCGCGAAGAGCTCATGCCCATCATCGTCGGCGTGTAGTCGAACAGGATGTAGTCGCGCACCACGCCGATGTAGCCCGAGGCCCAGGCTTCGAGTTCAGCGGTCTTGTAGTTCACACCGAAGTCGAACTGGGTGGTCTTCTCCGGTTTGATCGAGTCGAACGCATTCAGCGAACCGACCGGGCCAGACGTCGCTGAAAACAGCTCCCAGTAATCCGGGAAGCGCTGCGCGTGGCCGAGGCCGGCGTACAGCGTGGCCGGGCTGTCAGCCAGGTCATGCTCATAACGCACGAAGCCACTTGGCAGGGTGTCGGCGCGGGTCTCGCCGGCGGTCGGGTTGGGGCTGCTCATCATTCCCGAACCAATGCTCTGTCGGTAATCCCTGGCCGAAGCGCGGTCGACCCGGGCGCCAGTGATCAGGCGATCACGGTCGGCGGCGTACCAGGTCATTTCGCTGAACACGCCATAGTTATGGAAATCGGCGTCCTTGGTGTAGGGCTGATCCTTGTAGGTGTCGATGCCCATGCCGCTGCGCTGGCGGTGCTCGTTGGTCTGCGCATCGAGGCCGGTGATCAATTGGATGTCGGCCCAGCGCCAGGTCGCCTTGATCCGCGCGCCGAGGGTGCGACGGTCGACGTTGGAGGCCATGGGACCGGCCATCATCCCGGTGCCGGACGGCGTGCGCAGGGTGTAGTTGTCCATCACGTGGTCGGCGTAGTTGTAGTAGACCTGTGCTTCGAGCTTTTCCAACACGTCAGTGATGTTGGATTTTTCGAAGCGCAGGCCGAGGCTTTCGCGCAGGAACTGCGAACCGTCCATGCCGCGTCCGGCGTAGCGTGCTTCGCCGTCGCCCTTGCCGGCCGTCAGTTCGATCAGGGTGTCGGCGTCCGGGGTCCAGCCGACGGCGATGTCACCGTTCCACTTGTCGTAGCGCGACGGCACGGTGGCGTTGTTGCCGTCGCGATAGTCGTCGGAGTGCGCGGTGTTGCCGATCACTCGCACATAGCCCAAAGGCCCGCCGGCAGCAGCGTCGACAACCTTGTCGAAGCGTCCGTTGGAGCCGGCCAGCACGCTGGCATTCACCCGTGTGCCGAGCTCGCCGAAGCTTTCCGGTTCACGGTCGAACAGCACCGTGCCGGCCGAGGCACCCGGCCCCCAGAGCACGGTTTGCGGGCCTTTGATCACCGTGAGCTTGTCGTAGGTTTCCGGCGAGATGTAGGAGGTCGGCGCGTCCATGCGGCCGGGGCAGGCGCCGAGCAACATGCTGCCGTTGGTGAGAATGTTCAGCCGCGAACCGAACATCCCGCGTAGCACCGGATCACCGTTGGTGCCGCCGTTGCGCACCAGGGCGAAGCCGGGAATGGTCTTCAGGTAATCGCCGCCGTCACTGGCCGGCACCGGTTGGCGCGGGTCCTTGGGGTTGGTGACGATGGTCAGCGGCGAGCTCGGGGCGATCGCGGTGATCACCGTCGGACTCAGTTCTTCGTTGTGCCCGGCGTGGTCATCGGCCAACACCAGCGGGGACAGCAGGACGCCGCAAAGGACGGCGGTGGCGTGCGAGAAACGAATGCGCGATTCGTTCAAGGCAAAGGACGCCCGAGCAGCGCTCAAACGTGGAACAGCAGAAAACCTGGACATGACAATTTCCATCAAACAGTCGTAAACGACACGGCCGGCAGCCTGAAGCTGTCTTCTCAACCGTGTGCAATCAAAGGTGCGGTGTTTACGCGGCGATGGGCGGGGCGCGGGTTCGGGCGCCGGGGAAGAAGGTCTGCCGGGCATGCCCCAGACGCGGGGAGGGTGGAGTGAAGGTGTTGGCGTGGGCGATGCTGAACGTGGCGAAAGTGCCGCCACCGGTCAGCGCCGGGCAGTTGAACAGCAGGCTGCAATAACCGCATTTTTCCCACAGGGCGTGGTGCGAGGATTGCGGCGGACAGTGTTCGGCAGCCGGTTGTGCACCGTGCTTGGCGTGATCCATGCCCGGCATGGTCATCGACATGTCCATGGGCATCGCCATGGAAGTCGAGGCGTGCTGATCCATCGGCATCGACTGAGAAATCAGCGGGCCGATGAAGATCATCAACATGGCGAACAGGGCGATCCAGCTACCGCGGGTCAGAGTCTGGCTCTGGCGATGCAGGCGGGACGCCCCGGCGCGTTGCGGGCGCACGGGCGTGGTCAGCCGGATCGGTTACTGGGCGTGATCGTGTGCCTGGGTTTCTTGCGGAGGTTTCTTCTGCACCGCGACCTCGACGGTCACGTCACCGGCCTTCTCGAAATGCAGGGTCAGCGGGAAGCGTTTGCCGTCGCTGAGCAGACTGCGGTCTTTCGGGTTGAGCAGCATCACGTGATAGGCCATCGGTGCGAACGTCACCGTGCCGCCGGCAGGAATCACCACGTCGGGCACCTGCTGCATTTTCATCAGGTCGCCCTGCATCACATGTTCGTGCAGTTGCGCTTCGGCGGTGATCGGCGAGTCGACGCTGAGCAGGCGGTCGTCGGTCTTGCCGGGATTGCTGATCACGAAATAAGCCGCGACGGTCGGCGCGTTGGGCGGCAGCTCCTGCGACCAAGGATGAGCGATTTCCAGCTCGCCGGCCTTGTATTCGTGGGCATGGGCGAAGCACGCAGGCAGCAACAGCGCAGCGATGACGATGAGTTTGTTCAACATGGCAGTTCTCCGGAACGATATGAAACGCAGGTCAATTGCGAGACAGATCAGACCAGAGGCGAGGCGCGGGGATTGAGGCTCGGCCATTGCTGGCGCGGTGTCGGTGTTTGCAACGAGGGCGGCGCCACGCTGCGATTGCTTTCGTAGCGGGCGAAATACAGCTGCGGCGTATGGCCCGGCAACGCCACCAGCGGCGCGGAACCCGAGCAACACCAGCAATGCTGCATGTTGGAATGGCTGTCGTTGGACGGGGCTTTCTGCTCCGTGGTGCCGATGTTGATCGCCACCATCTTCGTCCCGCTACCGGTGCAGAAACTGCTCCACAGCAACTGTTCGGCCGGTGAATTGGCCGCCTGCGCCATCGCCCCGGTCATCGGCATGGCGAGCATGTTGAACAGCACTGCGAAGCAGGCGATCCAGGCAAATGCGAGCCGGTGTCGGTTCATGGGACAGATCCGTTGGGTGGACGATCAGGCGCGGCTATTTAGCCTGATCAGGGCCGATAAGTAAAAAGGCGTCGTGCGGTTTGGTGTCGCAGATCAATCAAACCGCGACGGCGTGCAATCTCAAACCCAAAGCCTTCATGACCTTCATGATAGTTGCGAATTCGGGGTTACCAGTGCTGCTCAGCGCTTTATACAGACTTTCACGACCCAGGCCGGCATCACGTGCCACTTGGGTCATGCCCTGGGCTCGGGCTATGTCATTCAGTGCTGCACGAATGAGGACGCCATCGCCTTCATCATCGTCAAAGCAAGCGTCCAGATAAGCCGCCATGTCCTCGGGGGTTTTAAGGTACTCGGCGGCGTCGAAACGGGTGAATTTTTCGGTCATGACTTACTCCTCATTACCGATGCTATGTGCCATTTGTACGGCGCGCTTGATATCACGCCGTTGTGTCGATTTGTCGCCCCCGATTAACAGCAGATAAATCACTTCGTCTCGACGAGTGAAGTACATCCTGTAACCAGGGCCGTAGTGAACACGCATTTCGTAAACGGTGTCACCGACAAATCCGCAATCGCCAAAGTTGCCATGTTCGGCTGCTCGAAGTCTGGAGATGATTCGGCCTTTGCCGATGATGTCTTTCAACGAGTCGAGCCATTCGGAAAATATACGGGATCGTTCGAGTTCGATCATGTCAGGATCGTATTCCTTGGGATACAGACTGGCAAGCCGCTTTTTGACGGTTGTCTGCCTGTATGGATTAAAGGAACCGAAGTATTGGGTGAGGGAATAGCGAAGAACAGTCGGCTGCTTCCTCAAAACAGGCCGGCTAATTCGCAGATTAAATCGAAATCAGGAAAAGTCTGACGTCAGCAGTGCATTAAGGACTTCAGACGTAGATCCAAACTCCCGATCAACCCCCGGCAAGACTGGCCGCTTCAACACAAGCACCGGTACCCCCAACTCGCGCGCCACTTCCAGTTTCGGCTCGGTCGCGGTGCTGCCGCTGTTCTTGCTGATCAGCACATCGATCTGCCGGCGTTCGAACAGTGCGCGTTCTTCTTCAAGCAGAAATGGCCCACGGGCGCCGATGACTTCGCAGCGTTCGTTGCCGGGGTAGACGTCGAGGGCGCGCAGGGTCCAGAACTGGTTGGCAGGGATTTCGTCGAGGTGTTGCAGTGGTTCGCGGCCGAGGGTGAACAGTGGGCGGCGGAACGGTTTGAGAGCTTCGCTCAGTTCGGCCCAGTCGCTGACTTCGCGCCAGTCGTCACCGGCCTGCGCCTGCCACGCGGGGCGGCGCAGGGCCCAGCAGGGGATGCCGGACAGTTGCGCGGCGCGGGCGGCGTTGTGGCTGATTTGTGCGGCGTAGGGGTGAGTGGCGTCGAGCAGCAGGTCGATGCCTTCAGCGCCGATAAACTTCGCCAGACCTTCGGCGCCGCCGTAGCCGCCGACCCGCACCTGGCAGCTCAGATCAGTCGGCACCCGGCCCACGCCCGCCAGGCTGTAAATGTGTTCTGGCCCCAGCGTGCGGGCGATGGCCAGCGCTTCGGTGACGCCACCGAGCAACAGAATACGTTTCATGCAAAACCTCCGGCATGGCCGACGATGCCGCCCTGACGATCAATCGCAAACACCTCGACCTGCACCTGCGCCGGCACCACGCTGCGGGCGAAATTCAGCGCGTGGCGGCAGACCTCATCGCCGAGGGCAATGCCCGCCGCGCTGGCCATCGCCAAGGCCTGCTGACTGGTGTTCGCTTCACGAATGCTCTGCTGCAACGCCTGATCAGCGCCAATCGCCGCCGCCCATTCAGCCAGTTGCGGCAGGTCGATACTGGAATGCCGCGAGTGCAGATCCATGTGCCCGGCCGCCAGTTTGCTGATCTTGCCAAAGCCGCCGCACAGGCTGAGTTTATCCACCGGCACTTTGCGCAGATGCTTGAGCACCGCGCCGACAAAGTCGCCCATTTCGATCAGGGCGATTTCCGGCAGGTCGTAGACCCGGCGCATGGTGTCTTCGCTGGCGTTGCCGGTGCACGCGGCGATGTGCCGATAGCCGTTGGTTTTCGCCACGTCGATGCCCTGATGGATCGAGGCGATGTACGCCGCGCAGGAAAACGGCCGGACGATGCCGCTGGTGCCGAGGATCGACAGGCCGCCAAGAATGCCCAGGCGCGGGTTCATGGTTTTCAGCGCCAGCGCTTCGCCGCCTTCGACATTGACAGTGATCTCGAAACCGCCGCCATAACCGCTTTCGGCGGCGAGCAGGCTCAGGTGATCGCTGATCATCTTGCGCGGCACCGGATTGATCGCCGGCTCACCGACGCCGAGCACCAATCCCGGCCGGGTCACGGTGCCGACGCCTGCGCCCGCGATGAAGCGAATCCCCGGCTCGGCCAGCAGCCGCACTTGCGAATAGAGCAGCGCACCGTGCGTTACGTCCGGGTCGTCGCCCGCATCCTTGATCGTCCCGGCCTCGGCGCCGTCGGCGGTCAAGCGGCAGAACTCCAGGCGCATCTGCACTTGCTTGCCTTTGGGCAAAACGATTTGCACTGCATCCGCCGACGTGCCGCCAAGCAGCAGGCGTGCCGCGGCGAGGCTGGTGGCGGTGGCGCAGCTGCCGGTGGTCAGGCCGCTGCGCAGGGGCGCGGGTTGTTCGGCGGTTTCGTCACGCATCGAAGGGTTTAACCAGATCCAGCAGGGTGATCGGCAGCGCCTGACGCCAGGTGTCGAACTCGCCCAGCGGTTGCGCCTGGGCGACATGGATACGGGTCAGTTCGCCGCCATGGCGTTCGCGCCAGTTCATCAGGGTGACTTCGCTTTGCAGGGTCACGGCGTTGGCCACCAGTCGGCCACCGGGCTTGAGTTGATCCCAGCAGGTTTCAAACACGCCTTCACGGGTCACGCCGCCGCCGATGAAGATCGCGTCGGGTCGCTCCAGCCCGGCAAGTGCCTGCGGCGCACGGCCACGCACCAATTGCAGGCCGGGTACGCCCAGCGCGTCGCGGTTGTGTTCGATCAAGGCCTGTCGGCCTGCGTCCGCCTCGATGGCGATGGCGCGGCAGCTGGGGTGCGCGCGCATCCATTCGATGCCGATCGAGCCGCAACCGCCGCCGACATCCCACAGCAGTTCGCCGGGGATCGGCGCGAGGCGGGCGAGGGTGATGGCGCGTACATCGCGTTTGGTCTGTTGGCCGTCGTGCTGGAATGCCGAGTCGGGCAGTCCGGCCAGACGCGACAGACGCGGTGCCAGCGCATCGGCCAGGCATTCGATGGCAATCACATTCAGATCGGCAATCGTTGGCTCATTCCAGTCATTGGCAGTACCGTCGATGCGCCGCTCGGCGTCGCCGCCCAAGTGCTCCAGAACGCTCAGGCGACTGCCACCAAAACCGCGCTCACGCAGCAGCGCCGCGACTGCCGCCGGACTTTGTCGGTCATTGCTCAGCAACAACAGGCGCACCCCGCTGAACAGGTGCGCATTGAGTGCTGCCAGCGGCCGTGCGACCAGCGACAGTGTCACGACATCCTGCAACGGCCAGCCGAGGCGTGCAGCGGCCAGCGAACAGGACGATGGCGCTGGCAGGATCAGCATCTCGGCGCTCGGCACGTGGCGCGCAAGGCTGGCGCCGACGCCATAGAACATTGGATCACCGCTGGCCAGCACGCACACGGCTGCGCTGCGCTGCTCCAGTACTGGCGCGAGAGAAAACGGACTCGGCCACAGTTCGCGTTCGCCGCGTATGCACACCGGCAGCAAGTCCAGTTGCCGCTGGCCGCCGATGATCCGCGAGGCGCTCATAAGGGCGCGCCGGGCGTTTTTGCCCAGGCCCTTGAAGCCGTCTTCACCGATTCCCACAACCGTCAGCCAGGGTGTCATGCCGTTCCTTAATTCAGGGTATATCTTCAAGGGCGGCATGATAACGCGGCTGCCGGCATCTGACGCAGGTCTGTCGTCGCGGCGTGTTGACAGCGGCACGGAAACTTGATGTTGAGCAAAAGTACTTTGTTCAACGAGTGTTTTTGTTAGTTTGGTTCAAGTCAGCACTTGTGAGTAAGTCTGGCACCATAAAACCTATAACTTTAAATCAATGCCAAATTGGCAGGAGATGATATGGATATCAGTTCCAGTACACGTTCAAATCAGAATAATGCAATGGCCGTTAACAATATGTTATTCACCGGCCTGGAAGGTCGGGCCGAGGCCGATAACAACTTTGTGAAGAACTGCATTTATCTCGCGCAGATCAAGGCGGACAGTGTTTATAACAGCAACACTCAGCCGGCGCAGTGGTTCGATCATTTTGCCGGGGTCCTCTGGTCGTACGACTGGGTCCCTGAGGAGCAACCGGCGGTGCTGGTCCGGACGGAGTTTTCGGGAAGTGTGCAGGAGGCATGGCGGCGGTTGGCAGCACCCTTGCTCGCGCGCTCTCAATTAGAGCAGGTTGAAACAGGGCTGAAAGCGCTGGAAAAAGATGCAGCACTGCTGCAAAGGTTTACCGCCCTGAGTGGCAAAACCTTCACCTCGCATATTTTGCCGGTCAGCCAGAACGCCAGCGGCGAACTGGTCGTGGTGCTCAGCCATATTCGCTTTATCAAGTTGGTATTGAGTACCAACTATCTGTTCTGGCAGGTTCATCAGCCGATGTCGCAACTGGACATCCGCGCGAGAAAACTGGTGATCACGCGCCGGGCGATGGATGCCCGACGGGCAAGCGTGGAGCAAGCCATTCGCAAGAGTGCGTCCAGATTTGAGGAATACGAGCTCTGAGGCAGCGCCAGGCGGCGAGATTTGCAGCCTGGCTGCAGTTTCCGACCGGCAGGCATTTTCATGCGCTCGGGCAAAGCAGGCATAATGGCGACCTTTCGCCCACCACAGCGCTGCCAGCCAGCCGGTCATCCCTTGAACGAACGCCCTATGTCCACCGCTTTACGCCCCTCGGCTTGCCCGGGGTTGCTGCGTATTGTCCAGGCGCTGGACGGCGGCATCTGCCGGATCAAGCTCAATGGCGGCTCGATCAGTGCCGATCAGGCTGACGCGGTGGCCGATGCCGCCGAGCGTTTCGCCAGTGGCGCGATCGAAGCGACCAACCGCGCCAATCTGCAGATTCGCGGCATTGGCGAGCAGTCCGCAGCGTTGATCGACAGCTTGCTGACCGCCGGCCTGGGGCCGCAAACCGCCGCGGGCGACGATGTGCGCAACCTGATGCTCAGCCCGAGTGCCGGCATCGATCGGCAACTGCAATTCAACACTCGGCCACTGGCGGAGCAGATTCTGGCGACCCTGCAAACGCACCCACGTTTTCACGAGTTGAGCGCCAAGTTTGCCGTGCAACTGGACGGCGGAGAGGCATTGGCGATGCTCGAACATCCGCATGATCTGTGGCTGTCGGCGTTCGAACGTGACGGTGAAATGCTCCTGGCGTTCGGTCTGGCTGGCTGCCCGACAGATCGTGCGGTCGGCGCCGTGACCGTGGAAAACGGCCATGCGCTGGTGGTCGCGGTGCTGGAATTGTTCCTTGAACTGGCTCGGCCGGAGCAGACGCGCATGCGCCATTTGCTCGATGAATGGCCGATGCTGGCCTTTCTCGAACAGTTGCGCGAACGCGTGGCGATCAAAGCCGCCATTGCCCGACAGCGCACGCCGCTGGCGGATGCGCTGCACATCGGTGTGCACGCGCAAAACGCTGACGACCGGGTGTATGTCGGTGCGGTGCCGGCGCTCGGTCGTCTCGATCCGGCCATGCTGCGTGGTGCGGCCCGATTGGCCCGTGAGTTCGGTGATGGCAGCCTGCGTTTCACCCCCTGGCAAAGTCTGCTGTTGCCGAACGTGAAGTCCACCGACGCTGCGCAAGTCCTGCAACACCTGGCGCAGATGCACTGGCTGACGGATGCCGGCGAGCCGTTGTCCCGGCTGATCGCCTGCACCGGCTCCAGCGGCTGCGGCAAAGGCCTGGCCGATACCAAACACGACGCGCGGCGGCTGGCGACGTTGTTGCCACAGGCGCAGCACGTGCACCTGTCCGGTTGCCCGCGTTCTTGCGCCGCGGCCCATCGCACACCGGCAACTTTGCTGGCGGTCAGCCCCGGTTACTACGACCTCTATTTTCGCGATGCAACGCTGCCGGGTTTCGGCACGCTGCACGCACGCAACCTTACTATTGAAGCGGCCGCGATCCTGCTCGACGCCCGCTCACGGAGCCCCCTTGATGCTTGATTACATCCGCGACGGTCAGGAGATCTATCGCAACTCCTTCGCGATCATTCGCAGCGAGGCCAATCTGGCGCGCATCCCGGCCGATCTGGAAAAACTCGCGGTGCGGGTGATCCACGCCTGCGGCATGGTCGAGGCAGTCGATGGTCTGCAGTTCTCCGAGGGCGCCGGCAAGGCCGGGCGCGATGCGCTGGCGGCCGGTGCGCCGATTCTCTGTGATGCGCGGATGGTGTCCGAAGGCGTGACCCGTGCGCGTTTGCCGGCGAACAACCAAGTGATCTGCACCCTGCGCGACGACAGCGTGCCGGAGCTGGCGCGCGAGTTGGGCAACACCCGTTCGGCGGCGGCGCTGGAGCTGTGGCGTCCGCACCTGGAAGGCAGCGTGGTGGTGATCGGCAACGCGCCGACCGCACTGTTCTATCTGCTGGAAATGCTCGATGCCGGCGCACCGAAACCGGCACTGATCCTTGGTTTCCCGGTGGGCTTCGTCGGCGCCGCCGAATCGAAAGCGGCCCTGGCGGCGGACAGTCGTGGCGTACCGTTCGTGATCATGCAGGGCCGGCTCGGCGGCAGCGCCATGGCCGCCGCAGCGGTGAACGCCCTCGCCACGGAGATCGAATGATGCAGGCCAAAGGACGTCTGATCGGCCTCGGCGTGGGCCCCGGTGATCCGGAACTGATTACCGTCAAAGCCCTGCGCCTGCTGCGCGAATCGCCGGTGGTGGCGTACTTCGTCGCCAAGGGCAAGAAGGGCAATGCGTTCGGCATCATCGAAGCGCACCTGCAGGACGCGCAGAATCTGCTGCCGCTGGTGTACCCGGTGACCACCGAAGTGCTGCCGGCGCCACTGTCTTATGAACAAGTGATCAGCGACTTCTACGATGACGCCGCCGAAGAAGTCGCGGCGCATCTGGACGCCGGGCGCGACGTCGCGGTGATCTGTGAAGGCGACCCGTTCTTCTACGGTTCCTACATGTATCTGCATGATCGGTTGTCCACGCGCTACGACGCCGAAGTGGTGCCGGGCGTGTGCTCGATGCTCGGCGGCGCCTCGGTGCTCGGTGCGCCGCTGGTGTATCGCAACCAGAGCCTGTCGGTGCTCTCCGGCGTATTGCCGCATGAGGATCTGAAGCGACGTCTGGCCGACGCCGATGCGGCGGTGATCATGAAGCTGGGGCGCAACTTTCCCAAAGTTCGTGCGGTACTCGAAGAACTCGGTCTGGCCGAGCGGGCGCTGTACGTCGAACGCGCGACCATGGCCAATCAGAAAATCGTGCCGCTGGATCAGGTCGAGCCGATGTCCTCGCCGTACTTCTCGCTGATCATCGTCCCGGGCGAACGGTGGCAAGGTTGATGACGCCATCCACACCGGCCATTGTCATCCTTGGACAGGGCGCACTCGCCACCGCGCGACGGATCCAGCAGCTGTATCCGACGGCGCAGATCCACGGCCTCGCCGGACGCGTCGAAGGTGCCGACTGCAGCTATCAGGAATTCGGCGCGACCCTGCGTGAGCTGTACCAGCAGGACACGCCGATCATTGCCTTGTGCGCTGCCGGCATTGTCATTCGCACCCTGGCGCCGTTGCTGCTGGAGAAGGGCGCTGAACCGGCAGTACTCGCCGTTGCCGAAGATGGCAGCGCCGTGGTGCCGCTGCTCGGTGGCCTCGGCGGGGTGAATGTCATGGCCCGGGAAATCGGCGCCGCATTGCAGGTCGCAGCGGCGATCACCACCAGTGGCGAATTGCGTTTTGGCACCTGCCTGCTCAATCCACCCAGCGGTTATGCGCTGGCGGATCTGGAGCTGGGCAAGCGTTTCGTTTCCGATCTGCTGGCCGGGCACAGCGTGCGCATCGAAGGGGCGGCGCCGTGGCTGGATCAGGCGCAGCTGCCGCAAGACCCGCAGGCGCAGCGCTCGATTCATGTCGGCAGTGCCGAGCGTGTCGCCAGCGCCAACGAGTTGCTGATCTATCCGCGCAGCGTGGCGGTGGCCGTGAGCGCGCAGCTAGACGATCTGCCGAATGCTGTCCGCGCCGCGTTGCAGCAGGCCAGGGTTGCGCAGCAGTCGCTGGCCTGTCTGCTGGCGGCTGACACTGAAATGGCCTCGGCCAGACTGCGTGAAGCGGCCCTCGAACTGGGTGTGCCGCTGCGCTTTGTCGCCGCGCAAAAAGACCTCGGCGAGCTCGCCCGTCAGGCACTGCCACAGGCCACGATCAGCAGTGCCAACGGCCTGGCGATTGCCCTCGCCGAGCAACCGCTGGACGTCGCGCAGATCGGTCGTCAGCGTGGGCGCCTGGCGGTGATCGGCCTCGGCCCCGGCGCTGCCGAATTGATGGTGCCTGCGGTCAAGGCGGAACTGGCGCGGGCCACCGATGTGCTCGGCTACGAAACCTACGTGCGTATGGCCGGCCCGTTTCGCGACGATCAGGTGCAGCATTGCACCGACAACCGCGAAGAAATGCAGCGCGCCCGCCACGCCTTCCGGCTGGCAGCCGAGGGCCGTTCGGTGATTGTGGTCTCGTCCGGTGACCCCGGCGTGTTCGCCATGGCCGCGGCGGTGCTCGAAGCGTTGCACGAGTCGAGCGATCCGGCCTGGCACAGCGTCGAACTGGAAATCCTGCCGGGGGTGTCCGCCTCGCTCGCCACGGCTGCGCAAGCGGGTGCGCCGCTGGGGCATGACTTCTGCGTGATGTCGCTGTCGGACAACCTCAAGCCGTGGTCGATCATCGAGAAGCGTCTGGATCTGGCGTCCGCAGCCGATCTGGCCCTGGCCTTCTACAACCCGATCTCCCGGGCGCGTCCGTGGCAACTGGGCCGGGCCCTGGAAATCGTCGCGCAACATCGCAGCGCGGCGACGCCAGTGGTGTTGGGGCGCGACATTGGCCGGCCGGGGCAAACCCTGCGCGTGACCACGCTGGGGCAACTGACCCCCGATCAGGTGGACATGCGCACCATGGTGTTGATCGGTTCCTCGACCACTTGCACCTTTGCCAAAGCGGACGGTGGCGAGTGGGTCTACACGCCGCGTTGGTACGGCGAAAAGCCGCAATCGTGAGTGCTGGGGCGGGTGCGTGGTCCCTCGCCATAGCCGATGTCCCGCGTGGATTCTGTGAAATGCTCCGCGTCTGACTTTTCAACCTGACTTGTACGATTTGCTCCGCGTCTACGTGAGAGCTTTCCTGTTGCTTACATTCTGTCCGACTTATCCTGAATCCTCTAAGACCTGTACCAAAGTTAAAACTAAGGTAATGACGGGACTTGGTAAGTTGCGTTGATTCATATCGGGGTTACCAGCAATAAATTGTTGCTGTTACAGGTGTTGCCAGTTGTTTTTTAGTTGTCTGTTTTGACATGTATTGAATGTTTTGCAGTTTGAGCCCTGATTCGCCAGTGGTTAGTTTGGCGGCCATGGAAAGTGCCAGCAGGCACACATGTCGGCTCAGGGCAAAGGAGAAACTTTCATGCAGGATCAGAGACTTCAAGACGCCAGTGGTTATGTGAATTTCATCAACCTGTTCAAACAGGCGGATCTGGAACAGGCCCTGTTGGCGCACCGCGACAGTGATGCCTGGCAGTCAGTCTGGCGTTATTACTTTGCATGCATTGGTCTGCTCGATTCGCCCCGATTGATCGAACCCCTGGCATTGCTCAAACAATCGCTGGGGCAGTTGCTCGGGCTGTCGCGCGTGCGCCGCGATGCCGACGACGCGCCAGCACGGCCCCAAGACTTATCGCGGATCTACAGCCGCATCGAGGCCTTCGAAACCCGCCTGCAAAACAGCCAGTCCTATGCCAGGAGCGTGGCCACTGAGGTACCGAAAAATCTGCACTTTGTCTGGCTCGGCGGGGGGCTGGGCCCGATACAACGGGATTATCTCAACGTATGGAAACAGGTCTTGAGCGGGCAGGGCTATCGCCTGCATCTGTGGTACGACAGTGACGCGTTGCTGGCCTGGCAAACCGACAGATTGATCGTTGAGGCCGCCAAGGCTGACGCCATGCAACAGGGTGGCAATCACAGCATTTCCGCAGCGGCTCTGGGCACGTTGTACGAAGAACGCGTGATCGTTCTCAAGCAGCAGATGTTCATGCACATCCAGGCCGCGCTGGAGCAGGGGCTGTCAGCGGATGAAGCGCGGGTCGACCTGTTGGCCCGGGCCTACGGCCAGGACGCCGCAGATCTGGAGACGCGGATCGAACAAAACCGTCGCAGTCTGCTGGATCTCGCGGGCGGCGATCTGCAGTTGCGCGACCTGCATGACCTCGACACACCACTGCAATTGCAGACGATCTACGAGCGCGAGACCCGGTTGCGCGGCAATCTGGCCGCCGCCTCTGATGTGGTGCGGGTCGAGGCCTTGTATAACGAGGGCGGCGCCTATGCCGATGTCGACAATCTGCCGCCGCTGGCCCGGCGCCTGGGGGGCGTCGATATCAGTGGGTTCGGCGGCGATGCGCGTCTGGGCGTCCTGCAACTGTTGCTTGATCACAACCCGCACTGGATGCCTGGACGGCAGACCCGGCGTAACACCTACACCGACTACCTGGACCGCATACCCGCCGAGCATCGCCCCGCGCTTGAGGCCTTTGCCCGGCAACAGCCCGCGCTGAACGAAGTGTTCCAGGCCCCGGCGCAGCTGCTGGCGCGGCCACAGGCCTTGCGAGCCGTTGCCGTACAGAACACGTTGAGCAACTCATTCCTGACGGCCCATGCGCAAGCGCCGATGCTTAGCAGTGTGATCGAGCGGTTTCGGTTCAACTATGAGTCGATCGACGCAACGACCCGCCTTGCTGCCAAGCGTGGTGTCGCCTTGAGCGATTTTGACGGCATGACCGGGCTGGCGCGCGAAGTGCTCGAGCAGGCCTTTGGCCCTCTGGCCGAACTGTCGATGACCGAAGACGTGGCGGCCAGCTTTCTGATGCTGGCCATCGCGGGCTACTTCAGTGACGGCATCCGCCCGCAGAGCGAGGGGACGATTTATCTGACCGGCCCGGCGGCGATGCGCGATGGCATGGCCGATTACGAACGGCAGCACTTTGTCCCGCGAGAAGCGGAAACCCTGCGCCTGGAGGCGGCCATCGAGCCGCTCTGGATAATCAACGACAAGACCGAGGAAGAACAGGATCACTCCTGGAAAGACAACGCCAACGACGATGAACAATGGGTTGTCGACGAGCAGCAACGCTGGCGGCAAGGGCAATACAGCGCGCGCTACAACGGTGATGTGGCGGCCCTGCTGAAACAGCAGAGCGTGCTGTTTGAAGAAGGATGGCCGGTCATCGAAGGCCGGCCGGTGTTGTTGACGGATGTTCTGCAACGGATGATCGACAGGCTCGGGGAACCGTTCGTGGCCGCAATGCGCCGAGGCCATAATGGCGCGCTGGATTTTCCTGCGGGCCCGGGGCTCGATTTCGCCGACCGCCAGGCCATCAAGGCGCAGCCTGCAATGCTGCAAGCGCCGGTGGCGCTGAGCGACGAGCGGGTTCAGGGGCTGGCACTGGATGAATTGCTGAGCAGTATCGCCGAAGGCTCGCTGCAGTTTTTCCAGGTCAGTGCCTTGCAGCGGGTGCTGTTGGGGCAACTGTTGGGCGCGCGCTCACTGGACAATCAAAGCTTCATGGCGGTCGCTGCCGAACTCGACAACCTGGCCAACCGTGTTGCCGAAGTGGGGGCGTCGGTGCGCTACGCGGCCATCGAGCGTCATCTTTATCAACAGCGGGCGACGGCGTTCATGGCCGGTCTGGCCAGCCATGTCGATCAGCCGATGCTGTTGTCGGACAGCGCGCTGACGCTGAAGCGCGCGGCGCTGTCGCAGGCTCACACGCTGTTGCAGTGGGGGCGGCATGTCGGACATATCCAGGAAGTGGCCACTCGCGAGCATCGTGAGCAGGTGATCCTGCGATTGGGGCAGGTGCTGGGGCAAATCGAGGCCAGCGACATCAAGCTGGTGCCTCAGGATCTGTTGCTCAAGGGCCCGGGTGATCCCGGTGGCCGCTGTTATCCGCTTGCGCTGATCATGAGTGCTGCGCTGGAGCACGGTGTTGCCGCATCGCGGCGCTTGCGCGAGCGTTTTTTCCTGGCGACTGTCGAGCCGCACCAGAGCGATTCGAAGGTGTTCCTGGAGGCACTCGAGGAGTTGCAAAGCGTGCAACTGCACGACATCGGCCAGCCCCTGGGGCGTGTCGATCTGCAGCAGCTCGGCAGCACCCTTGAAGCCTACGGCAGCTCGCGCACGCTGATGCTCAACTCGGACAATCACGCCATGCTGCTGGCGAAAACCTTCGACGGCGAACGCGTCACTTATCACTTCTACGATCCCAACTTCGGCGTGTTCGAGTTCAGTGATCCGGCCTTGTTCCGGCGGGCGCTGACCGACCTGTTTCTGAAGCAAGGCCTGGCGAAATACTATGCGGCCTATGGTGACGAGGCGCGCCCGACGTTTGATCTGATCGAGTTGCACGGGCAAAAGATCTCGGCTCTGCAGCTGTCCGCCGGCTTTCGCGTCGGGCAATTGCTGGCGTCCGACAGTGTGCTGCCGGAGCATTCAGGTGGACGGATTCGCCAGCGCCTGAACAGTGCGCGCGGCCAGTCGCTGGTCAGCAATCCGCCTCTGGGGCGCAGTCTGCGCGATCTGGACAGTCATTGGTGGGGACAGCAGATCGCCCACACGACCGACGCCTTGCAGGCGCTGCACAGCTTGGCAAAACCGCTGGTGCCGCTGTTCGAAACCCTTGAGATAACCGCCGATGGCAAATACCGGATCAACCTGATCGACCCGGTGCAGAGCGAGCAGGTGGTGCAGGTGGTCAGCACCGATCATCGTCTGCTGCGGATCAGGCGCTATCTGTCCGAGCAGTTCGCGACCCTCGGCACCCGGCCCTCGCCGGAGTTGATCGAGGCCGGCGCCGTGCACACCCTCAATAGCGGCTTCACGATCCAGGCATTGATGAACGCCTTGCGCGGTCGCGAGGGCGACGGCCGCACATTGACCACTGCCGTGCGGCTGCACGCGTACGTCAATTACGCGCAGCTGGCGCACGGCAATGTCGCGGATGTCGCGGGTCTGATCGCTCTGGTCAGAACCGCGCTAAAGGAAGAGAAGGTCATCGCCCGCACCTGCGCACCGGTGGTTGGCGAGGCGCTGGGGCATGTCGCCAACGAAGGGGTGGGAACGGTGCTGGGGCTGGCGAATGTCGGCTTCGACATCTATCAATTGGCGGCGGCGGACAACGAGCTCGAGCGGGCGCAGTTTGGCACGCAACTGGCGTTCGACTCCGCCAGTCTGGCATTGACCGCTGGTGGTCTGGGTGCGGCCACTGCGGGTGCGGCGACGGCCGCTGCCGTGCTCGGCGGCGCCGGGGTGATCCTCGGTGGACTGGCCGTGGGCGTCGCGGCCCTGGCCCAGGGCTTTGCCAGAATTGCGCAACAGGCGCAGGACGTCGGGCTGTTTTTCGACGATCTGGAGCGGGCCTATCGCGGTGTCGGATATCGCCATGATGCTGCGCAAGGGGGCTGGGTCGTGCACCCTGCGCTGATCGTGCAACGTCTCGATTTCAGCCGCGCCAGCCTGCTGCTCGGCAGCCCGAAGGTGTATCGGTTGCGCGACCATTTCGGGGTGCCGGACTTCAATCCGGATGAGCAACAGGCGCTCGATCTGCGCCGCGAACTGGGGCTTCCCGGTCACCTCAATGTCGAGCTGCCGGGTGGGCAACTGGTCGTCCTGCCGTGTACGCCGATCACGTTCTACGGCTACGAATACAAGGCCTTGCCGTTCTCCAGTCTGCGCCACGACACGGGCTTCGATACCGCTCGCAGGCTGGAAAAAAAGGATAAGGACGGCCAGTGGAAATTCCTCTTTTCGTTCTACTCCTTTCCCACCCACTACATCGTGAATCGCCTGGCACCGTCGTATCGGCCAACGGTGATCGAGGTGCAGCTGGACGCCCGCGAGCGTGCGCTGGCAGTGCCGATGGTCCCGACAGCCTGGCACGATCACCTGACTTACCGGATTGAAGGGGCGGGCGCTGCGTGCTCGCTGATCCTCAATCGCGGCGTCAGTATCGAGTTGCAGGCGCCCAGCCTGCAGCTGTGCCAGTGGAGCCTGGTGGCAACCTGGGCGACCGAGGCGGATGTGCGGGTCGAAGTCGGTGGGGGCCTCTCTGTCGGCGGCGTCAAGGTGACGTTCACCGGCAGGGGGCGCCACGAGGTCATGCTTCAGCTGACAGGGCGCCAACGGTTCAAGGTCAATCGCGCTGGCGGGCGACTGGATATTCTCGAGCAGAGCGCACCTTCCGGTGAGAACGAGCAATCGCTGCTTCTGCATTACCAGGGGCTGGCCCGGGAGCATCGGCTGGGGTTGCCCTACACGCCGGTTCAGCATTTCCCGATTCCGTTTGAGCCCGAGGACCAGCCGCGCTACACCACGGCCTGGTACGACGCTGCAGAGAATCGTTTTCTGTACATCCGCAGCGCAGAGGTGCTGGCCGCGGATGAAGCGTTGCTGGCGGTGGTGGTGAATGATTTTGCCTATTTCTACGAAGCGCAGAACTACGACATCTGGCAGGTCGAAGCGGTCAGCGGATTGCTCAAATACCGTTACCGCCTGCTGGTGCTGGCCGGTGAATGCCACGTGCGACGCATTGATGCCGATGCCCAAGGCGTAATCCATGTCGAGCAGCAATGGGTCGGCGCTGACGGGAAAGTCACGCAGTTCAATTACCTGATCCATGATGGTCGGTTGCAACTGGTGGCGGTGGTCCACGAGCTGGACCGGGAGCTGGGTCGCCAGGTATTTGCCCAGCCGATCCTCGCGCAGTGGTCGGTGGTGTTTGGCGAGTATGGGGTGCTATCGCCGGTGCCCGAGCGTGCTGGGGTCACCACGGTCGACTGGCAACCGGCGGATTACGTGTCCGTCTGCTGGCTGTTCGATGCGCACAAGCGTGACCTGGTGTGGATCCGCAGTCGTGACCGCTTGTGCATTCATCCCTATGCCCCGTATCCGCACACCCGGGGCTGGGCCGATTCGATCAGGCAGCTCGGCGACCTGGTGCTCCTGCCGCTCAGCGATGAACACGATCTGTTTTGCATTTACGACCGGCTGGCGCAGAAGTTGTGCCGGGTGCAACGGACCACGTCCGCCGGCAGCGAGCGCTGGCCGGCGCAGTGGACGCATCAGTGGGTGCAGCCCGCCGGGCTCAAGGACGTAGTGGCGGTTGAGGGTGGGTACCTGGCGCTGACCGACGACGGGCTGTTTTTCAACCTGAGCGCCCAGGGTGAAGCGTTGCTTGGGGGCACTACTGAGCGTTGGCTCAAGGATCGGGCGCAGTGGTGGCAGGCACTGCAAGCGCTGGCGACGCAGTATCCGATCAACAGTTTTGCCATTCTCGGAGTGCGCAATGCCGGCGGTGAGCGCAGCCTGTGCGCCTGGTCTGTGGATAACCGCTTGCTGTTGTGCGATTCGGGCCACGAGCGTGAGATGCGCCTGCTCGGTATCACCCCGGACAATCAGGCAGCGTGGCTGTTCGACGTTGCCAGCGGCGCGATCTGCAGGCAGGTGTTCTTTGACCATCTGCTGCTTGAGCAGGCCTTCGGCAGCGGCGCACAACTGTTGTCGGCCGCCCTGCTGCCGGCGCCGCAGGCCGAGTGGGAGGACTGGCGATTCAGCCGTGTGACCGGTGATGGCGGCGGGCTGCGCGGGACTACGGTCAACGGCGTGTCACTCCTGTTGCGGTCTGAGGAAGCGGAGCGAATCATTGGCGTCGAACAGCGCTGGGTCCGCGAGCACGGCGAACAATGGCTGGCTGCACTGCAGGCCTTGCTCGAGACCGCCGAATATGAGCCGTTCATCGCCGTGGAATCCGGCTCCGGCAGCCTGCAATGGTACGACGTGGCGAATGCGCGGTTGATCCGCGTGGCGGACCAGAATCTGCCACAGGATTGCGAATTGCTCGGCACTCGCCACCGCCATGTGTTGTTGCACGAGCGCCGGGCGCAGCGGGTGGTTGTCTACCCTGGCCACCAGAGTATCGGCCCTTTCGAGTATGTGCAGCGTGACGCCCAGGTCCTGGTGGTCGAGGCGCAGAACAAGGTCGAGGACCTGTTGCCGCTGATTGCCGATGACGTGCGCTGCCTGGTTCTGCGCTTGGGGCAGGGTGATGTGACCTGTCACCTGTCGAAGGCCTGCTGGTTGCGTCTGGATTCGGTGATCGTCGATTGCCGCCACCGTCTGGGCGAGGTGCCGGCGATACCCGGCAAGTTGATCTGGCAGCTGGATGCGCCGCAGCAACTGCAGCTGTCGCAGGTCGGGGAGCATTTGCTCATCGTCGACCCGGACCGCCAACACAGCCTGATCCTGCGTGATGTGTGTTCGAGTGATCCGGCGATGCGTGGCGAGGTGTTCCTCGGATTCGAGGGCGGTCGCTCCTATCCGGTGTCGAGCCTGGTGCAGTGGCTGCGTGACCGCGCAGACGCCGACGGCAGTGTCACGCTTGAACGATTGCTCGACGCCGTGCCGGCGTGACGCACCGCTGTAACTGAAAAGGCCTGCGCAGCTCACTGCGCAGGCCTTTTTACCGATCTTCAGGAAACCAGGTAACCCTTTACCCCGGTGAAGATGATCTGCGCCGCCAGCGCGCAGACGAACAGTCCCATCAGGCGGCTGACGATCTGCAAGCCTTGATCGCCGAGGATGCGCTCGATGTGATTGGACAGGTACAGCACTACCCCGACGGTGAAGCTGGCCAGGGTAATACTCATGATCGCGGTCAGTTTGTCGTCCCAGTGCGGCTGGCTGACGCCCATCACCAGCAGGGCGCCGATGGTGCCCGGGCCGACCGTCAACGGAATGGTCAGCGGGACGATGGTCACATCCTGCTGCACGTTGTCACTTTGCACCACCGGTTTGCCCTGGGCCATGCCCAGCGCCGAGATGAACAGCACGCTGCCGGCACCGATGCGGAACGCGTCCGCAGTGATCCCGAACACGTCGAAAATCACCCGTCCGAACAGATACAGCAGGACGCTGGAGACCAGCGTGGCAATCGCCACTTTCCAGGCCAGGCGCCGCTGTTCCTTGCGCGAGTAGCCACGGGTCAGGCTGATGAAGCAGGACAACACGAAGAACGGGCTGTAGAGCACCAGCATCTTCAGGTAAACGCTGAATAACACGTGGAGCATGAGGGCGGCTCGCATCCGGAGAGGGGTGGCAGCGAGTCTATCAGTCGCTTAGTTGCTTGTGTGCGCAGAAGATGCTGCGCACGGCAGTTCATTTTTACGGATTTTATTTTGATCGTTGTGTTGTTCTTTTTTTTGTTAGTTGTTTTTGTTGTTTGGATATGATGTTACAGATTCGGGTTTGTGGTTGTATGTTTGTTTGGTTATTGTTTGATCGCAAGTTCAAGGGGAACTTGTCTGATAATTAATAAGGATTTTATTGTGCATAATCAAGCTGTTCGCGAAAGTTATATTGCTTCTTGTGTTAAAGCGATTGAAGAGTGTGAGATCGACGACCAGTTGGTTATTCGTCCTCACGCCCTGATGGGTATAGGGGACGACGTAGAAGCACCGTCCAAGGGGTCTGTTGTAGGTGAAGGCACGATGGGCTTCGTGGGCAAGATGAGTCTCCAAAACCAACGCGATGCGGCAAACGCTTTCCTCTTCGCGACGCTCGCAGCAAACAAACAGTACCCGGCCGAAGAGCAGGGTAAAGAGTGGTATCTGCGCTTTCGCGAGGTGATGACCCAGGCAGGCTGGACACCTGTCAGAAAGTATTACAGCAACCTGGATGTCGAGGGCACCAGCGTGCGTATGGACAAACTGGTACTGGAAATCCTCGGTTCCGTGGTTGCCGGCGCTGCGCTGCCAGGCCCGGCCAGTGCATTGATGCTCAAGGTGGCGGGAGATGCGATCTCGGCCCTGCAGAAGCGTGATACTGCCGCACTGACGGCTTATGAGCGCAATCTGCTGCAACACGGTGTTGGCGGAATCTCCGCAGGTGCATGTGTTGAAGTCGATGGCGAATCGATCATGGCCCTTGGCACCGTGCGTTTCCAGCGCAGGAATACTTCTACCAAAGTGCTGTTCGTCGATGTCGATGTGCGTAATGTGAACCTGTATCGAGGCGAAACGGTATTTGTCAAAAACACATTAAAAGCGGACTCGGTTCGTGAAGCCATTAACAATAAACTCATCGTTCACAGTGAAAAGATTGTCGATATTGAAATTTGATTGATCAAAAAAAGGCAGCCGGTTTCGGCTGCCTTTTTTGTTATCGGGAGCAATGATATGAATGACGAATATTCAGTATTGATTGTTGGCGGCGCCGTTGTGCTGGTTCCGGTAACGGATGAGCTGGGGCACTATGACGATTTGATCGAGTGCCTGTTGCTGGCGCAATTGGCGGCCAATAAAAAAATCGAAAAGACGGCGGAGATCGACTGGTATGGCGCGTATGTGCAGTTGCTGGATAACTATTGGCTGCGCCACTCCAGAGCTCGACGGCAATGGTCCATCGAAAAGGATAACGTCGAGTCGCTTGGTGATTGGGTCCTCACCGCGATGTTCAGCGACGCTGTGGATAACAGTGGCGCTGCATCTGTAGCGCTGCGACGTCTGGCAGGCCTGTCCGGCACCGAGCCGGCCATGGGTTTGCTGCGCAGACACATCCAGAAGAGCATCCTGGCGTCCGAGTCCGGAGATGGGTTTGCGTCCGCCACGGCTGTGCGCCTGCTGGTGGTCGTCGCGAACACGCCGACCTCCTTGACCAGTGTCTATCTTGAGCTTGCGACTGATCGGGTGCTTGGCGGCAACCCCCTGGCCGAGCTGTTTCAGGCCGAGGATGTGCGCGGCGACGTGTGCATGCGTTACGCCGGTGCCTACTTGTCTGAGACCCTCTATGCTCCGGCACGCGCCGCCGTTGCTCTGAAAATCAGGGACAGGTTGAAGGACAACGTTGTGCGGTTGACGTTGCCCGATGAAGGGGCAGTCAGACAGCTTTGCGCAGCCGATTGAGGCGCAACCGGGCAGGCCTGCTCAGAAGGTCGAGGCCGTGCGGTTCTGCTGATCGCGCTGGGCGACCCAATGTTCGATCAGCTCGCGCAGTTGCGACAGCTCCACCGGTTTGGCCATGTGGCCATCCATCCCGGCCTGACGCGCGCGTTCCTTGTGTTCGGCGAGGATGTGCGCGGTTAGCGCAACGATTGGCGTGCGGATGCGCTGATTGCTGACTTCCCACGCACGCAGTTGCTGGGTTGCCGAGAAGCCATCGAGGATCGGCATTTCGCAGTCCATCAACACCAGGTCGTAACGCTGGGCCTTCATCGCTTGCAGGGCTTCTTCGCCGTTGCTGGCAGTGTCCGGTTGCAGGTTGAGTTTGCCGAGCATGCCGCGAATCACTTTGGTGGAAATGGTGTTGTCTTCGGCGACCAGAATGCGGAAATCGCTCGGCACCTTGGCCGCTGTGGCGGGGGTAACCACTTGTGGCTGGAACACCACCTGACCCTTGTTGCGCTGATTCAATTCGTCGGCCAGCGTGGTCTTGAGCGTATAGCCGGCCACCGGTTTGGCGAGGATGCGTTTGATCCCCGAGTTGCGCGCGATGATCTTGCTCGGCGCATTGCTGATGCCGGTGAGCATGATCAACAGAATGTCGTGGTTGAGGCTCGGGTCTTCCTTGATCTTGGCCGCCAGTTGCATGCCGGTCATGCCGGGCATGTTCTGATCCAGCAGCACCACATCGAAGTAATCACGCAGGTGCGCCTTGGTGCGCAGCAGCGCCAGCGCTTCCTTGCCCGACGGCACGGCGCTGACGTTCAGGCCCCAGGCACTGCATTGCTGCACCAGCACCTTGCGGCAGGTGTCGTTGTCGTCCACCACCAGTACCCGCGCACCTTGCAGCGGGCCGTCGAGGTCGGAGGTCGGGTGTTCGAGGCGATCCGGGTCCAGCGGCAGAGTCAGCCACAGCGTGCTGCCCTGATTGGCACCACTCTTGATCCCGAACTCGCCGTGCATCAGGCGAATCAGCTGTCGCGCGATCACCAGCCCGAGGTTGCCGCCCAGACGGTTGGCGGAGAGGAAATGCTTGCTGTGCAGTTCGGCGTGCAGCAGCGCCTCGCGCTCTTCCGGCTCCATCGGCTGGCCGCTGTCCTGCACGGCGATGCGCAGGCGCGGTTTGACACTGCGCTCGTCGAGGGCAACGACGATCAGCACTTCGCCTTCGTCGGTTTTCTTCAGGGCGTTTTCCAGCAGGCTCAGCAGGGTCTGGCGCAAGCGGGTCGGATCGCCGCTGATCACCCGCGGCACCTGCGGCTGGATGAAACTGATCAGCTCGACGTTCTGCTGTTCGGCCTTGGCGCGGTAGATGCTCAGGCAGTCGTCGATCAGCGCGTTGAGGTCGAACTGCACATCGTCCAGCTCGATCTGCCCGGACTCGAGTTTGGAGATGTCGAGAATCTCGTTGATCAACGTCAGCAGTTCGTTGCCGGCGCTGTGGATGGTTTGCACGTAGTCGCGTTGCTTGACCGACAGCGGCGTGCCCAGCAGCAGCTCGGTCATGCCCAGCACGCCGTTCATCGGGGTGCGGATTTCGTGGCTGATCTTGGCGAGGAATTCGGCCTTGGCGTTGATCTCGGCGTTGCTCGCGGCGAGGTCGCGGCTGATGCTGAAACGGCTTTCGGTGATGCTGCGCTGACGTTCACCCAAGGCGATGCTCATCAGCAGGCCACTGATGCAGATAAACGCCATCAGGGTCATGATCAGGCCTTGCGGCGACACCAGGGTCAGCCCCAGCAACGCCGGCAGAATGATCAGCGTGCCGATGTTGAACACCACCATCCCGGCAACGAACAGCCGCGCCGGACGGTAGCCCTTCTGCCAGTGATAGAAGCCGACCAGCAACATGCTCAGACCGGCCAGGGCCACCAGCGCGTAAGTGATGATGTTCAGCGGCAGGGTGTTGACGAACAACAGCAGCAGGCTGCAGATCACGATGAACAGAATGTCGCCCAGCAACAGTTTGTTCAGCGGGTGCGGGCCGAGCGGGGCGAAGAAGCGCAGGGCGAACATCAGCCCGGCCGGGGCGGTCAGCAGCAGGGCCAGATACGCGCCCGGGGTCTGGATCGCATGCCAGTTCGGCAGCCACGGGCCGGCGAGGTTGAGCAACAGCAACAGGCTCAGGCCCAGCAGGCCTTCGCAGACCGCCAGCCACAGGCTGCTGCGCGAACGCGAATAGGCGTAGCGCACGAGGTTGTGCAGCAGCAACATGCCGAGGCAGCCGAACAGCAGACCGAAGATCAGCGTCTGGTTCTGGTTGGCGGCACTCAGCACCGCCGATTGCAGGGCGATGTGCGGGCGTAGCTGATGGTCGGAAACCATCCGCAGATAGACGTCGAGGGACTTGTCGCTTTGCGGCAGCGGCAGCAGGAAATCGCTGCTCGGCAGTGGCCGTTCGACCTGTGGCTGATGGGTGCCGGAGGTGCGTTGCTCGATCAGCTTGTCGCCGTCCAGCACGTAAAGGCTGAGGTTGGACAGGTCGGGGGCGAAGATTCGCAGCACTTGCTCGTGCTTGCCCGGCGCCAGTTTGAAGCGCAGCCACAGTGCGCCATCGGGCTCGGCCGCCGTGAGGCGATCAAGTTCGATAGGGCTGAATTGATTGGTGTAGCGAGCCGAGCGGATGTCGCTCAGTTGCAGATTGCCCTGATCGTCAAGCAATACCGACCAGCCACTGCCTTGCGCGGCCTGGGCCGGAAGCACGCAGAGCAAGGTCAGCAGCGTGACGGTGAAGCTTATGGCAATCCTGAGCCAGCGCACGGCGAAATCCCTTCGTAGGTTGATGCCAGAATATAACGATGCGCGGCGGCGGAACAGCCCGGCGAGGGACTGCATCCCGCGCCGGACGTGAAGGACAGCTTATTCCTGGGTTTCGCCACGTTCACGGGCAATGGCGCGGTAGCCAATGTCCTTGCGGTAGAAGCAGCCTGCCCAGTCGATGGCGGCGGCCAGCTTGTAGGCTTGCTGCTGCGCTTCGCTGACGCTGGCGCCCATGGCGGTGGCGCAGAGTACGCGACCACCGGCCGTCACCACGTTGCCATCCTTCAGCGCCGTACCGGCGTGGAAGACTTTGCCTTCCAGGCCTGCGGCTGTGTCCAGACCGTTGATCACCGCGCCCTTGGCGTAGTCGTCCGGATAGCCGCCGGCGGCCAGCACGATGCCGACGCTCGGACGTGGATCCCACTGTGCTTCAACCTTGTCCAGCGCTTGCGCCAGAGCGGCTTCGACCAGCAGCACCAGGCTCGACTGCAGACGCAGCATCACCGGTTGGGTCTCCGGGTCGCCGAAGCGGCAGTTGAACTCGATGACTTTCGGGTTGCCGGCCTTGTCGATCATCAGACCGGCGTACAGGAAACCGGTGTAGACGTTGCCTTCTTCGGCCATGCCGCGCACGGTCGGCCAGATCACCTGATCCATCACGCGCTGGTGCACGTCGGCGGTGACCACCGGGGCAGGGGAGTAGGCACCCATGCCGCCGGTGTTCGGGCCGCTGTCGCCGTCGCCAACACGTTTGTGGTCCTGGCTGGTCGCCATCGGCAGGACGTTCTTGCCGTCGACCATGACGATGAACGAGGCTTCTTCGCCGTCGAGGAATTCTTCGATCACCACGCGCGAACCGGCATCACCGAACGCGTTGCCGGCGAGCATGTCACGCACGGCGTCTTCGGCTTCGGCCAGGGTCATGGCAACGATCACGCCTTTACCGGCGGCCAGGCCGTCGGCCTTGATCACGATCGGTGCGCCTTTTTCACGCAGATAAGCCAGGGCCGGCTCGATCTCGGTGAAGTTCTGGTAGTCGGCGGTCGGGATCTTGTGGCGCGCGAGGAAATCCTTGGTGAAGGCTTTCGAGCCTTCCAGTTGCGCAGCACCGGCGGTCGGACCGAAGCAGTCCAGGCCACGGGAGCGGAACAGATCGACCACGCCAGCCACCAGCGGCACTTCCGGGCCGACGATGGTCAGGGAAACGTTTTTCTCGGCAAAGTCGGCCAGTTGCTCAAGGGCCAGCACGTCGATGGCGACGTTCTCGCACTTGGCTTCAATCGCGGTCCCGGCGTTGCCCGGCGCGACGAAAACCTTCTGCACGCGCGGATCCTGAGCCACTTTCCAGGCCAGGGCGTGTTCACGGCCACCGCTGCCAATGATCAAAACATTCATTTCAAAAACCTCGGATGACGCTAATTCTGGAGGCAGCACTGGGCTGCTTTTCTGTGGGAGCGGGCTTGCTCGCGAAAGCGGTGTGTCAGTCGAAACAGTTGTCGCTGACAGATTGCATTCGCGAGCAAGCCCGCTCCCACATTTGTATCGAGTTGAATCAGTGACGGAAGTGGCGCATGCCGGTAAACACCATGGCGATGCCAGCCTCGTCAGCGGCAGCAATCACTTCAGCATCACGCATCGAGCCGCCTGGCTGGATCACCGCAGTGATGCCGACCTTGGCTGCGTTGTCGATGCCGTCGCGGAACGGAAAGAACGCGTCCGAGGCCATGACCGCGCCCTGCACTTGCAGACCGGCATGTTCAGCCTTGATCGCAGCAATACGCGCGGAGTTTACGCGGCTCATCTGGCCAGCGCCGACACCGATGGTCTGACGGTTCTTGGCGTAGACGATGGCGTTGGATTTGACGAACTTGGCCACTTTCCAGGCAAAGATCAGGTCGTGGATTTCCTGTTCGGTCGGTGCACGCTGGGTCACCACTTTCAGGTCGTCGGCGCCGATCATGCCGATGTCGCGGCTCTGCACCAGCAGGCCACCGTTGACGCGCTTGTAGTCCCAGGCCGGAACGCGATCCGCCGACCACTCGCCGCAGGCCAGCAGGCGCACGTTGGCTTTGGCCGCCACAACAGCGCGAGCTTCTGCGCTGACGCTTGGAGCAATGATCACTTCCACGAACTGACGCTCGACGATCGCCTTGGCGGTCTCGGCATCCAGTTCACGGTTGAAGGCGATGATGCCGCCGAAGGCCGACTCGGTGTCGGTGGCGTAGGCCAGTTCGTAGGCCTGGCGGATGCCGCCCTCGGCGTCCGGGCTCACGGCCACGCCGCACGGGTTGGCGTGCTTGACGATCACGCAGGCCGGCTTGACGAAGCTCTTCACGCATTCCAGCGCGGCGTCGGTGTCAGCCACGTTGTTGTACGACAGCTCTTTGCCTTGCAGTTGGGTCGCGGTGGCGATGCCGACTTCAGCAGGCTTGGCTTCCACGTAGAATGCCGCGCTCTGGTGCGGGTTCTCGCCGTAGCGCATTTCCTGAGCCTTGATGAACTGGCTGTTGAAGGTGCGCGGGAATTCGCTGCGGCCTTCGGTGCTCAGCACGTCGGCAGCCTGATTCACGGTGCCCATGTAGTTGGCGATCATGCCGTCGTAGGCGGCGGTGTGTTCGAAGGCCTTGAGCATCAGGTCGAAACGCTGAGCGTAGGTCAGGCCACCGGCCTTGAGGTTTTGCAGAACGTTGGCGTAATCGCTGGCATTCACCACGATCGCCACGTCTTTATGGTTTTTCGCTGCCGAACGGACCATGGTCGGGCCGCCGATGTCGATGTTCTCGATAGCGGTCGGCAGGTCGCAGCCTGGCTTGTTGATGGTGGCTTCGAACGGGTACAGGTTGACTGCAACCAGGTCGATCGGCTTGATGCCGTGCTCGTTCATGATCGCGTCGTCGATACCGCGACGACCGAGGATCCCGCCGTGGATTTTCGGGTGCAGGGTTTTCACCCGACCGTCCATCATTTCCGCGAAACCGGTGTAATCCGCGACTTCCACTGCGGCAACACCGTTGTCGCGCAGCAGCTTGAACGTTCCGCCGGTGGAGAGGATCTCGACGCCGAGGGCTTCAAGCTCCTTGGCGAATTCGAGGATCCCGGTCTTGTCGGAAACGCTGATCAAGGCGCGGCGGATCGGCAGGCGGGTAGTCTGGTCGGTCATCTCAATTTCCATCAAAAGCAAAGGAAGTCAGCAAAAAAGGCGACCGGTTTTACGCGGGCGCCTTTCTGGTTTGATTGAATGCTTACAGCAGATCGTACTGCTTGAGTTTCTTGCGCAGTGTGCCGCGGTTGAGTCCCAGCAGCTCACTGGCCTTGGTCTGGTTGCCCTTGACGTAGTTCATCACGCTTTCGAGCAGGGGAGCCTCGACTTCGGAGAGCACCAGGTTGTACACATCCGTGACGGACGCGCCCTCAAGGTGGGCGAAATAATTGTGCAGCGCCTTCTCGACACTCCCGCGAAGGGTCTGACCTTCTTCGCTCGGGGTATTGAGGTGCTGTTTCAAATTCACGTTGTCGCTCACGGGTGCTGTTCCACTCACTAAAGTCTCGGTCATCATCGTCATGCGGCCACCCCTTCTTCGTCCCCTGTCAGGCTCTTGTAACGCTCGGCGAAAAACTCCCGAACGTTGGCGCATTGTGTTTCCGTACCATCCAAACGATTGAAGTGGGCGCGAAACTCCCTGGCGCCCGGCAAGGTTGCGAGATACCAGCCCACATGCTTGCGGGCAATACGGACACCCATCACATCCCCATAGAAGGCGTGAAGTGCGGCCAGATGCTCCAGCAGGATGCGTTCCACTTCGCTCAGCTCCGGCGCCGGCAATTTCTCGCCGGTACGCAGGAAGTGTTCGATCTCGCGAAAAATCCATGGCCGCCCCTGGGCAGCCCGGCCTATCAGCAGGCCATCGGCACCGGTCGCGTCAAGCACGTAACGGGCCTTTTCCGGCGAATCGATATCGCCATTGGCAAACACCGGCATCGACACCGCCTGCTTGATCGCGGCAATCGTGTCGTACTCGGCTTCGCCGGTGTACAGATCGGCGCGAGTGCGGCCATGCACTGCCAGCGCGGTGATCCCGGCCTGCTCGGCGATCTTCGCCACGGTCAGGCCGTTCTTGTTGTCGCGATCCCATCCGGTGCGGATCTTCAGGGTCACCGGCACATCCACTGCAGCGACCACGGCCTGCAGGATCTCGGTAACCAGTGCTTCGTCTTTCAATAGCGCGGAGCCGGCGGCCTTGTTGCAGACCTTCTTTGCCGGGCAACCCATGTTGATATCAATAATCTGTGCGCCCAGTTCGACGTTGGCCCGTGCCGCATCCGCCAGCATCTGCGCATCGCCACCGGCAATCTGCACCGAGCGTGGCTCGGGATCGCCTTCGTGGATCATGCGCATGCGCGACTTGCGGGTGTTCCACAGGCTCATGTCACTGGTGACCATTTCCGAGACTACAAGCCCTGCGCCCAGACGCTTGCACAGCTGACGAAAGGGCTGGTCGGTGACGCCCGCCATCGGGGCGAGAATCAAACCGTTCTGCAATGTATATGGGCCGATGCGTACCGCCGACATAGGACTTCCCTGAAGTGGGGCCGGATCATGAGAGTTCGAAAAAGGGTTGGCATGATACCCGCTCTCGATGACTGGATAAAGGCTGAATTGAACAAAATCTGAACAGTTATTCTGTTATTGCCAGCGGTTTGGTTGCCGCGGACGAAGTCAGAAAACTGCCGTCAAACCTGAAGCGATGAAGCGATTCACTCGGGCGAGTGGAAACTCAGGCTGTAATTCACCGCTTTGGGGCCTGGATCGAGAATATCCAGCGCGATGTGGATTGGCGTTTGCGGCGGCATTTCCGCCATGCCCTCCAGGTCGCCGTTGAGGTATTCGCCGGGTTTGAAGCGACGACTGGCGATCAGATGACCGTTGAGGTCGGCGAAGCGCAGTTCCAGCAGCGGAAACGGCTGGGAGAACGTCGCGCGGTTGTAGATGATCGCATCCACCACCAGCGCCCCGCTGAACTCCGGATGGCTGCGCACCACCAGATTGCTGCTTTTGATTTTGCCGATGTCGACCTTGGACGGCACCGTGCAGCCGATCTGCGGACAGAACTGCTGGAACCATGGGCGGTACTGATCCTGCCGCGCCAGTTCGTCAAAATGATAGGCGATGTACTGACCTGCCAGACCGGCGGCGGCCAACAGCACCAGCAAGCCCCAGAGCAGGCGTCGGCCCCAGGGCGAACGGCGTTTCTGCCAGTCCAGTTGCAGCGGGTCGTCGGTCAGGTCCTGCAGCACTTCAGCGCGCACGCCGGGTTCGGCACGCTCACGCTTTTTGCGCAGCGGTGCGACCGATGGCAGGTCGTCATCGTCGGGTTCGATGTTGGCCGACAGGCGTTCGCGGCGGGCATTTGGGTCGATCGGGTCGTGCAGGCGCAGTTGCGGGATCGGCGGTTCGTCGTCCAGATCCACCGGCTCCAGCGACAACGAAGGCTCGGTGCGCGTGGTTTTCAGTGGTTCGGCTTCGACGATCTCAGGCTCGACTGCAGCTTCGGGCTCGGGCAGACGCTCATCGTCGCGTGCGCTGAACAGGCTGTCGCGCCACTCCGTTTCATCGCTTTCGTGGCTGTCGCGGCGGGCGCTCAGAGACTCTTCGCGTTGACGACCGAATTCGGTGGTCGGCTGGATTTCCCGTTGTTCGAGCCGGGCGAGTTCTTCGTCCAGATCGAGGCTGTCCAGGTCCAGCTCGTTGGCGCTCCATTGCTTCTGGCTGATGGCGCGCGGCGCGGGCGGTTCGTCGTTGACGGGCGCTTCGACCACCGGCGGCGGCTCGCTGACCACCGGCTGAGACGGTACTGGCTCGACCATGGCCGGCGCCACCGGGGTGACCGCGTCCTTGCCGGCGTGTTGTTCCAGCAGCTGTTTGGCGGCATTGAACACTTGCAGGCAGGCGCCACAGCGAACCACCCCGCGGGCCACGCTCAATTGAGCATGGCTGACGCGGAAGCTGGTTTGGCAATGCGGGCACTGGGTGACGAAGCTGTCAGTCATGCGGCGATCCGGATTATGCAGTCGGTCATTCTAGCGCCGGCGGCCGGTGATACGCACCCAGCCATCGCGATTGGCGATCGGGTCGAGATCGAAGTCCTGCGCATAGGCTGCAGCGACTTCTTCACCTTGTTCGGCGAGGATGCCTGACAGTGCCAGACGACCGCCGGTTTTCACCAGGCCGGACAGCTGCGGCGCCAGGGAAACCAGCGGGCCGGCCAGAATGTTGGCGACCAGAACGTCGGCTTTGACCTGCGGCAAATCTTCCGGCAAGTACAGCGGGAACAGCTCGTCGGCAATATTGTTGCGCCCGGCGTTATCGCGCGAGGCTTCCAGCGCCTGCACGTCGATGTCGGTGCCGACCGCTTCTTTCGCGCCGAGCAGCAGGGCGGCAATCGCCAGAATCCCCGAGCCGCAGCCGAAGTCCAGCACGTTGCAGTCCTTCAGGTCCTGGCCGTCGAGCCATTCCAGGCACAGTGCGGTGGTCGGGTGGGTGCCGGTACCGAACGCCAGGCCCGGGTCCAGCAGCAGGTTGACCGCATCGGGCTCGGGGGCGGCGTGCCAGCTCGGCACGATCCACAGGCGCTGACCGAAACGCATTGGCTGGAAACCGTCCATCCAGCTGCGTTCCCAGTCCTGGTCTTCGATGACTTCGCTGTGATGCTCGGGCAGCGGGCTGCCGGTCAGCAGTTCCAGGTGCGCGAGCACCGGCGCAGGCTCGGTGCCGCCCTCGAACAGGGCCAGCAGGTGCGTGTGCGCCCACAGTGGGGTGGTGTTGAGTTCCGGCTCGAAGATCGGCTGATCTTCGGCGTCCATGAAGGTCACCGAAACGGCGCCGACTTCAAGGAAAGCGTCTTCGTAGGTTTCGGCTTGTTCCGGGCTGATGGCGAGACGTACTTGCAGCCAAGGCATGGCGGGCACCTTTGAAAAAATATGATTGCAGCCTAGCGGCCAGCGAGAAGCGCGCAAGTTTACGCGAGCGCGCAGGTTTTGTGGGAGCTGCATTGCACCCTGTGGGAGCG